>JARRKW010000575.1:0-1619 GCA_037387645.1 Desulfuromonadaceae bacterium | reverse complement strand
CTCATGCCTTTCATGATGTCGGCGGTCGGTGTCGCGTTGCCCAGCATCGGCCGGGAGTTTGTTGCCAGCGCCAAACAGCTGGGTTTGATTGAAACCTCCTATGTCTTTTCGGCATCCATATTTTTACTGGCCATGGGACGGCTGGCTGATATCCACGGGCGTCGGCGAATTTTCCAACTCGGGCTGGTGATTTTCACCCTGGCCGGTGGCCTGCTTTCCCTGGTCGGCTCGGTGGAGCTTATGATTGCCCTGCGTTTTCTGCAGGGGATGGGCGGCTCCATGGTGATGGCCACCACCCTGGCCATTGTGGTTTCGGTTTTTCCGGCCCAGGAGCGGGGCAAAGCCTTGGGCATTGCCGTGGCCAGTGTCTATGCCGGCATTTCCTGCGGGCCCTTTTTCGGGGGCGCGCTGGTTACGGCGTTCGGCTGGCGCTGGCTGTTTTATCTCTGTGTGCCCCTGGGAAGCGCCGCTCTGCTGGTTTCCCTGGCGAAACTCCGGGGCGAATGGGTTGCCGCCCGGGGCGAGCCCTTTGACCTGCGGGGCAGTCTGCTTTACGGGGCGTCCATTCTGCTGTTGATCGGCGGGGCGGTCAATCTCAACCATGGGTTCGGCGCCTGGGGACTGGTCGGCGCCGGTGTTTGCGGCCTGACCTGGTTTTTGTGGTTCGAGACCCGCATCCCCTACCCGATTCTCAATGTCGCCCTGTTGCGGGGCAACCGGACCTTCATTTTCTCCAACCTGGCGGCTCTGCTGAATTATGCCGCCACTTTTGGCGTGACCTTTTTTCTCAGTCTGTACCTGCAGTATATCCAGGGCATGAACGCGCATCAGGCCGGTACCGTTCTGATAATCCAGCCCATCATGCAGACGCTTTTTTCACCCCTTTGCGGTCGCCTCGCCGACCGTTTTCCGGCGGCCCGGGTGGCGACAATCGGTATGGCTCTCTGTGCCGTCGGCCTGGCCATTGCGGCCAGCCTGGATGCCGCGACCTCCCTGACGACGATTATTGCCACCCTGATTTTCCTGGGTCTTGGTTTCGCCCTGTTTTCCTCGCCCAATACCAGCGTCATCATGGGCAGCGTGGCACCCCGCTATCTCGGGGTGGCTTCCGGTCTCAACTCAACCATGCGGACCCTGGGCATGCTGACCAGTATGACCATCATCACCGTCATCTTTTCCGCAGTCATGGCCGGAGCCGCCGTGACTCCGGCAACCCATCCGGCCTTCCTGCACAGCATGCACCGGGCGCTGTTGATCTTTTGCCTGCTGTGCGTGTTGGGGATTTTCTGTTCCCTGAATCGTCTGCGCGGGGAAAGTTGCTGAAAAACAAAACCCCCGGTCCGGCGGGACCAGGGGCGGGATGAATGCGGTGTTGTCGGCAGCGGTCGGTCAGAAAATGGATGCCAGCCGTTCAAAGGATTTGCGCAGGCGAATGGAAAGGGCCATGAGGATTCCCTTGAGCAGTTCGATGCCGATGGCGGGATGATCGACCAATAGCCGGTCCAGGCTTTCTTTGGATAACAGCAGCAGCTCGGCATCTTCGAGACAGGCGGTGGTAACGGCCCGGGGCAGGGTATCCGTCAGGCTGAATTCACCGATCATCGTGCCTTTGCTGTAGA
>JARRKW010000574.1:0-1622 GCA_037387645.1 Desulfuromonadaceae bacterium | reverse complement strand
GTGTTTTTCGGGGTGGCCTTTTTCTTAGCGTTGGCAGAAGGTTTGGGGCGGGAATGGGATGCTTCTGGCTTTTGGGGGTGTGGTTTGGACTTCAGTTCGGCATCGTGGAGGGCCCGCTCCTTGGGATTGCAGAGGATTCGGTAGGCCTGGTGAATATGCGTAAACTGTTCTCCCCTGCGCGAGAGCTGAGGGTTGAGGTCGGGATGCCACTGCTTGGCCAGCTGCCGGAAAGCGATTTTGATTTCCTCGGTGGAAGCCTTACAGTCAACACCGAGAATGTCGTAACAGTTACGCTGCACGGATCGACTCCCTTGGTTACCTCGAACGACTCCTGAACCCTGTGGCGACGGTTGCTTGCTCCGATTGGGTGGACCGATCACGGTCGAGCAATGCGCATTCAGAAACGGGTCGAGTTGGAGGGACTCCTTCCGTGGAGTGCCGGATCAAAATTTTGAAGATGCAAAGCGGATAAACGTATCGCTTATCTGTTATCGGCTGCCTTCCCCTGATACTTTAGCAAAAAATACTCGTTTGCCAAAGAAACTGTAGACCTGCGCCAAGAGTGCCGCCTTTGCGGCGCGGGAACCCGTGTCTGCCGCCGGTTTCATGCCACAGCTGTTTGGCCGGAGAAGGATCATCAAGGCATTGTATTCGACGCTGATTGTGTTTCAATTAAGTTAAAATCAAGCCCAAACAGTGCTGGTCGGAGGTTGTCGCTTTCCCTGCCAAGTATCTGTTTCTCAGCGAAGAAAGGTTCCAGGGTGGGGATTCGTTATTGGTTATTGGGGATCTGGTTGGTTTTCGGGGTGCCGTTTGCCGTTTCGGCCATGGAAATCGTTGCCATCAGCCCGTCGACGGCCACGGTCGGGACCCGGGTTAATGTCGGTGGCGGACCTTTCCCCGCGGAAATTACGGTTCTGGTCGGTGAACGGCCGGTTCATCCGGAGCTGGTAACCGAGCGGCAACTGGTTTTTGTCGTTCCCCCGTTGCCGGCGGGAGAATACCTGCTGACGGTAAAAAGTGGCGAACAGGTTTTGCCGCCGCCTTTTGAGTTGAAAATTGTCGATCCGAAACCGGTGATTCTGGACCTTGATCCGCCACGGATTGATTTGTGCGGTAGCGGTGAAGAACGGCGGATTCAGGTTATGGGGAAGGATTTTGCCCCAGGAGCCCGGCTGTTGCTGGATGGTGCCCAACTGCCGTCGGCACAGGTTTCCTCCGAGCGTTTCGACCTGCTGCTGCCCGCCCTGGAGCCGGGGCTGCATCCGTTGGAAATCGTCAATCCGGACGGTAGCAGGTCGTTGCCGTTTGCCGTCCTGATCGAGGGAGTGCCGGAAATCTTTTCAGTGGTGCCGGGGGACGATCGGGTTGTCTCCTATGATCTGGTTATCCATGGCCGGAATTTTTCCAGTAGCAGTGATCTGCTGGTCAATGGTGTTTCGGTCGGTAGGTCTTTGCCGGTAAGTGGGAAACGCGGCGGGGGAAGGGATCGTCTGGTTTTTGTCGACTGTCAGACCCTGGTCTACACGCGCTTTCCCCTGAGTCGGGAGCCCATGCCCCTGGCCCTGGTTGTCGTTGCACCGGGGGTGCAGCGCAGCCCACCCTTTCATATTACCGCGCCA
>JARRKW010000573.1:0-1625 GCA_037387645.1 Desulfuromonadaceae bacterium | reverse complement strand
CTCACCGCATCCTACAGGGAGGCCTCTGCTTTTTGCCCCTCTCCCCTGCGCCGCAGCCGGAGCCCAGTGGAGGTTTTGTGAAACAGGAGGGCGGATGTCTGAGCGCAGCGAGTTTTCGCCCTCCCGCAAAATCTCTGCTGGGCGGAGGGGACCCGAAGGGCAAGGGGCGGGGTTGTACGGGTCAAGGACATAGGTAACAGAAAAGTTCAGGTACATAGGTTACACATGGAGTTTTAGATAGTCGTTTCGTGGCTTTTTGACCAGACGCATATCGAAACTACCTAAACGCAGTGGCCCAAAATAAACGTCCCATACACCATCTGCTGTTTCCTCAACCCCGACTTTTTCCCCTTGGAGCAAGCCGGCAACATATACACGATGCCCCTGGTGCTGGATTATCCCACTGTGATGCACCAGGGCGACCTTGTAATATGCGGGATACTCCAATTCCGGCAACCTGTCAGGCATACTGCGAGTTGACGAAGAATACTGTGTTGCCGGAGGCTTTTGATCGAGTCCCTCATGGGGGCGCTCGTTATTGTACTGCAAGCGAAAGTTATCAAACGCCTGCTGCTGTAATTGAGCAGTTGGGGCCGGGGGAATGATAACCGCTTGTTTGAGAGTTCGGTGCATTCGTTCATGGCGCCCATTTTGTTGAGGCTTTCCCGGTTCGATGCGTTCAGGCATAATCCCCAGCCGGATCCACCATTTGGATAGCTGGGACAGTCCCCCGGGTGAATTGGACGCAAAAGGAACTCCATTGTCTGTTCTGATTCGCCAAGGCAATCCATACTCTCGAAAAAGAGCTTCAAAAGCCTTCTTCGTTGGCTTAAACCGTGTACCTTCAAGGTTACAGCAAGCCAGTAGATAGCGACTCTGATGATCCATAATGGTGAGTGGATAACACCAGGTGCCGTCCTTGGTTTTGAACTGTCCCTTGAAATCTGCTGACCAGACATCATTCGGTTGATGCACTGGAGAAAATGGCAGTTGGCCCGCCGGAACCTTTTTCCGGCGTCGTTGAACTCGAATCAAGCCTTCCGCGGTAAGAATCTTGTAAATCGTCGTTTTGGAAGGAAGCTCCCAGTCCGGATGCTTCTGTTCCAGCAAAACCCGGATTTTCTTTGGCCCCACCGGATCACTGTATTTTAAACGCAAATCAATGATCGCCTTTCGAATCCGGTAGGGTGTGCGTAGTGGGTTCTTATTGGGACGTCGAGATAGCTCTTTGAGACCTTCGAAACCAAAAGCTTCGTAACGGGCAACCCATTTATAACCGGTCTTTCGGCTAATGCCGTAACGATGACAAAGATCGCTGAACGAAGTCACCTGACGCAGGTAATCGGCGATAAACAACAACTTCTGGTCCATAGGTTTCACCTCTTTCCAGGGCATGGGCACCTCCTTGTAGAAAGTGCCTTTAGGATACAAAAGTGTTACCCATGTACCTGAACCAAAGTGTTACCTATGATTGTGAACCGTACCGGTGTCTTTTCTTTGCTTCCTTTCTTTGGACAAGCAAAGAAAGGAAGGCGTCGCCCGGGGGCGCAACCCCGGGATGCTGCCGATGGAAAGTCAAAAAGGGTTTCAGCGTTGGCAGGCCGGACAGAAGAAAGTGGAACGCT
>JARRKW010000572.1:0-1660 GCA_037387645.1 Desulfuromonadaceae bacterium | reverse complement strand
GCTGATGCAGGGCGGTTTTGACCGCACGCGCTTCCTTTTCGGCGCCCTTTTCGGAAATCCGGTCCTGGGCTTCCCCCCTGACCAGCTTGGCGGAAACCCGATTATAGCATACGGAGACGTTCATCTTGGCCCCCCTGCTGCAGCCCGAGGCGTGCGCAGGCGGCGTCGACCACCGCCAGGATCATCTGCTGGTAGGATAGTCCCGCAGCCCGCGCGGCCTTGGGAAAGCAGCTGTTCTGCTCGGGGCGCGGCAGGATGCCGGGGAGTGGGTTCAGTTCGATGATGTTGGGCAAACCGCGCCCGTCCAGCCGCACGTCGATGCGGCACCAGTCAAGGCAGCCCATCACGCTGAAGGCCCGCCGGCAGATCTCTTCAATGCGTCGTTGCAGCAGGGGTTCCAGTTGAGCCGGGCAGGAAAAAATCTGTAACGGCTCTTCCTCCCGATCCCACAGCCATTTGGCCTCATAGGAATAGATGGGGTTGACCCCAGCGGGCCGGGTATCGAAATTGATTTCGACCATGGGCAGCACCCGCAATGCCGGACCGTTGCCGAGCAGCGCCACGGTGAATTCCCGGCCGGGCAGATACTCCTCGACCAGAGCCGGCTGCCGGTAATTGTCCAGCACCCACTCGACCTGCCGCACCAGCTCCCTGCGGTTGAAGACCAGTGCCCTATCGGTAACCCCCTTGCTGGAGCCCTCCAGGGTCGGTTTGACCATGAGCGGATAACGCAGACGCAACGGCAACTCGGCCGGAGAAACCACCACGATGAAGCGGGGTGTCGGGATGCGATGATAGCTGAGAATTTCCTTGCTGCGCTGCTTGTCGAGGCAGTTGCCCAGAGTGACCGGATCACTGCCGGTATAGGGGATGCCGAGCATGTCGAGCATGGCCGGGATCTGGGCCTCACGGCTGGCGCCGTGGAGCCCCTCGGCCATGTTGAAAACCAGCTCGGGCCGCAACCGGCGCAGGGTTTCAAAGGCATTCAGATCGGCATTGACCAGGGTGACTTGGTGACGGGTCGCCAGGGCGGACTCCACGGCCCGGATGGTGTGGATGTCGTCCCATTCGGCATAGAGATCGTGGCAGGAACAACCGGGAGGCTCTGCTTCCGCTTCACAGGCGGACCCCTCCCGCAGATTGTGGGAAAGCGCAATATGCATTTTTATAACCCCTTTTAAAAGCCTTGAAGCAACCTGTTCCCCCTGCAGGGGGGTGGAACCATTTTCTACACCCGGGTGCCTGGGGCGTGCGGCTATAAAAAGGGGTTACTTTTTACGCTTCGTCTTGCGCATGCCCGGGTTCACATCGATTCCTCTATTTTCGCTATTTACTCCCCTTTCCAAAGCTTGTCAACAAAGAAAAACAGTCCATAAAAAATCCAATAAAAACAAAATATTATATAAATGTTCCGGGCGTCTCGACGGGGCTTGCGAAGAAATTTTTTCCCTTGAAAATGCCGCTTGTTTCGGGTCCCGAAAAGGGAGTAATATCGCCTCGGCTCCCGGCAACTTCATACGCCGGATCATTTCCCGTTTCGCCAGGATTTTCGCCCCCATGCCCATCATCTTTCAAACCACCCTGCTGTTGCTTCTTTCCAACCTGTTCATGACCTTCGCCTGGTCCGGTCATCTGCGCAATCTGCACCATAAAGCCTGGT
>JARRKW010000571.1:491-2161 GCA_037387645.1 Desulfuromonadaceae bacterium | reverse complement strand
TTTTCCCTTTAACTTTCCTAAAAATTTTTACTCCAAAATGAATCAGCCCAACAAAACCGATCCAATAAAGAAGCAGCAGAACCCGGGTCGGAAATCACCCATCCTTTCATATTTCCGACCCGGGTTCTGCTGCTTCTTTATTGGATCGGTTTTGTTGGGCTGATTCATTTTGGAGTAAAAATTTTTAGGAAAGTTAAAGGGAAAAGCGTAGCGCAACATAACCGGATAGCCGGGGAATAGGCCTCCATAGAGGAATCATCGGCCCATCGCTCAAAATATTATGCCCAATGCCGTTCCGGAGGATTCGCTCCAGTTCCGGATAAGATTCTTGTCCCGCTCATCGAGGCTTGCTTCCGGATGGAATGGGCGGTATTGCAAGGGGGGCATGGCGTCCTCCTCGACTTCCTCCCAGATTTCTTGCCGCAGTTTATGCTGTTTTCCCGCCGGGTAGTCGCCCCAATGTGAAAAATTCAGATGCCCACGTCCTTCGTTGACGTCCCTGGTAACCAGCCAGGAAGCCGGCGCGACCCGGCTGTACCAGGGCCAGACCGTCTCGTTGGAATGACAGTCGTAACAGACCCGGCGCAGGACCGAGAGGAGTTCCGGCGGTCCGGAGATTTCCGCGGTAACCGGCGGATTGCTGCGACGGATGGGGACCAGTTGGATTGCCACCGCCAGGGCGATCAGTACGAGCAGCGTTTTTTTCAGGTTCATTGTCGTCCTCCTTCGGAACAATGGTTTTAAGCTTAACAGAGAACTTCCATTCGGGGCCGCGCCAACGAAAAAAGCTTCCGGGAAGAGGGGGCCTGAATCTTCTCGACAAAGTTCAAATTATGGAAACTTCTTCATGCTGGGGGTTTTCTTGTTGCCCCGAATCCGGGTAGAATCAACCTTTCATTCAAGCAATTGCGCCAGCGCCTTAATGTCTTTGGGGTACTCGAATAATGGAAAAAATCAGCGAACCTTGCGCCGAGAATGATTATCTGGGCGAGCATGTGGAACGGCTGCTGTCGAGCCTTTTGCGTCTGACGGGCAGGCCTCTGGTCGATCCCGAACTGGCAGGGGCAGAGCGCTATCGCGCCGTCTTCGAGGCGTCTTTCGCCCTGGTCTCCCACAATGCCGCGGCCGATCCCGTCTTCAATTACGGCAATAAAACCGCTTTACAGTTGTTTGAAATGCCCTGGGATGTTTTCACCCATTTGCCCTCACGCTATTCCGCCGAAAAGCAGATTCGGGAAGAACGGGAGCGGTTGCTGGCGCGGGTGGCCCAACAGGGGTTTATCGATGATTATCGGGGGGTGCGGGTATCCTCTTCGGGGAAGCGGTTTCTGGTGGAGGATGCCATTGTCTGGAATGTTGTCGATGAAGAAGGCAGCTACCATGGACAGGCCGCCGTGCTGTTCAGTTGGTCGGCATTGTGACCCCTGGCTGGCCGCAACAGCTCTCCTTCAGCCTGATGCGGCCCGAAATTCTAAAGACTTCGGTTTCCGTAGCGTGTATTATGAATGGTACGGTAATGAAAAGGCTGGCTAGAACTGGAAGTTGTTGATGGGGGTTGATTTGATTTCGGTACAGGAAGATCTGGACATTAAACTGAAACAGGCCATGTATTGCCATGATTTTAGCAAGGCGCGGCAGCTGTTGGAAGAGGGGGCGGATCCCAATACTCT
>JARRKW010000571.1:0-481 GCA_037387645.1 Desulfuromonadaceae bacterium | reverse complement strand
GGTTGGAGAACGCCCTTTATCTATTGGTGTGCTGAGAAGGGCAAGATTGATCTGATCGAGCTTGCCCTGGAAAAAGGTGCGGATATTCATGCCACCAACAAGAGCGGTGAGACCGCTTTACATAGAGCCGCTTTTGTCGGCAAGGTTGACATTATTGACTTTTTGCTCGACCAGGGCGCCCGCATAAATCAGAAAAATATGTATGATGCGACCCCCCTGTTTGTGGCCGTGCTGCGCAATCAACTGGAGGCGGTGAAGAAACTGTTGGCCTGCGGGGCGGATCCGTCGATTCGCAATCATGAGGGCCTGTCCCCCGCCGATCAGGCCAGGGAAAAGGGCTGCCCCGAGATGGAAGCGCTGTTTGCGGCCGGTTAACGGGGTGAATCCGGCAGATGTATCGTCTGGCCGGGCGCTGGGTTGGAGTGCGTTATCGCGACCTGACCGAGGCTATTGGTCGTGCTGCAGGCGCGTGCCTCTCGGA
>JARRKW010000570.1:0-1672 GCA_037387645.1 Desulfuromonadaceae bacterium | reverse complement strand
TTCCACCACGGGCCTGCGCATTTCCAACAGAGAGACAAAAGGATCGCGACGATTCGTTGGGTTATAGGAATAGCCCTCGACCGCGGCCTCCTGGTCGGTGACGTCCGGTGAGGCAACCACTTCTTTCTTCGGCATGGTAGCTTTCACCTTTTTTTGAGAACTCATCTTAGTCGCCGGCGCGGGGGCCTCCTCGCCACAACCGAAAAGGAACACGATCAGAAAAAATATGGAAACAACCTGTTTCAGGAAACGTATCATTTTCTGCCGCCTTTCCCCCCGGAGTCTTCCAGAAACCGAAAAGTCGTGGCCAGGCAATCAACAGACAACACCACACGTCCACTTTCACTTTTCGGCCCTTTCAATGAAAGTTTGCTGAGGTTGACGATTCGCTTCATTTTGCTGATCGCATCGGCGAACATAGCGACCTCATGGTAAGAACCGACAAGTTTCAAATCCACCGGAACTTCGGCATAAAACCCTTTGGGATTTTCTCCGCCCGGCTTAAACCGGATGACATCCAAACCATTTTCTTTGGCCAGAGCGGTCACACTGGTCAACAGATTGGGTATTTCCTTGTCGTTTGGCAATTCTTTAAGGGCGACTTCGAGCAGAGCTTCCATCTTCTCGTATTCGGCCTTGAACTTCGGCAGGTTATCGGCGATGCGCTGGTCTTCCTCTAGCTTAGCCTGCAGCGACTGGTCTTTCTTGACCAACTGGGCATGTTCCTTCTGCAACGGCAGATAGAGGGAATAGACGAACGCTCCGACAATTACCAGCAACAGAAGCAGCAGCAGCAGCCCCCTCTGATAGGCTGGCAGTTTCAGCATTTTTTCAAGGTGAGGATGCATTTTCCCAACCTTTCCTATTTAGAGGCCGACTTCGGCGGCGCTTCCACCTTGGCCACAACTTTGAACTTACTGACCCGGACACCCGATTGCGATTTCTGTTCGATGACCTGCAATTCAACATTTTTATAGTACGGCGATTGGTTCAGCTGTTTGAGGAACAGGGCAACCTTGCTTTCTTCCAGGGCAACCCCGGAAAGGCTGATGGTCCCGCCGGACTCCTTGAAAGATTCCAACCAAAGCTTGTCCGGCAACGCCAAACTCAACTCATCCAGCAAATGCACCGGACCGGATTTCCCATCCTTCAATTTTTCCAAAATGTCCAGTTTCTCAGCAAGGTTGGCTTTCTTTTTCTTGAATTCGGTCACTTCCCCCAGGGTTTTTTTCAAAACCCGGATTTTCTCTTCTTTGACCCGAATTGATTTATTCACCTTATCGACAGAGGACATCAGTGCAGCATAAGCGACACCACAAACCCCGACGGTGATGAGAACAGACAATATCAGAACGACAACTTGGCCGCGTAGCTTTTCTTTTTTCTGGGCGGCCCGAACGGGCAAAAGATTGATATGCATCATTTGTCGCCCAACCTCCTCATGGCTAGCCCCACCGCAACGGAAAACAGGGGCCCGACAGCTTGAATATATTCCGGATCGAAATCTTTTTCATCCGCCCGAACCAACCTAAAGGGATCAAGCACCTCAACCGGAATCGTTAACTGGCTTTCCAGAAATTCGCGGATACTCGGCGTCCTTGAAACCCCCCCGGAAATGTATAACTTCTGCACTTTTTCATCAGCCGAAGTCGCAGAGAAAAAATCGAAAGAT
>JARRKW010000569.1:0-3283 GCA_037387645.1 Desulfuromonadaceae bacterium | reverse complement strand
AAAAAAACCGATCAGACCTATCTTGTCTAATCGCCTCGGGGTTTTTTCACAATCAAAAAAGGACAAAAATTGTCAATAAAAAACGGCGTTCCATTGTTCCGTCACCAGGGGAAAGTCCTGACTCATCCGATGCCGAAAAACAGCTACGGCATGGTCCTCTCCGTGGGGGCCGCTCCCGCCGCCCCTCCCCGGCGGAGTTTTTTCCAGCTCATGGGACAGTGCTTTTTCTTCGAGGTCGCAACAACCTATGCAATTGCAATGATCCGGGAAGGTCTATTTTTATCTCTGTTATTCCCCAGATAGACCATAATCCTTCAACTTGTACATCAGGGCCCGCAGACTGAGATCCAATAACCGCGCCGCATGAGTGCGATTGCCGCCGGTTTGCGCCAAAGCCTTCTGGATGTACTCCTGTTCCAGACGCTGAATCGCCTTTTTCAGCGACAGATCGCGACTGGCTTCCCGGTTACGACGACGGACCTCCCAGGGGATATCGGAGACACTGACCTGGGCTCCCCGGGAAAAAATCATCACCTTTTCCATAAGGTTTTGCAACTCGCGCACATTCCCCGGCCAGTCATAGGCTTGCAGCGCCTGGACCGCGTCGGGGAGCAAACGGGGGTGCTGCCGATGTTCCCGCTGGCCGACATTTTCCAGAAAGTAGTCGGCCAGCAGGGGAATGTCTTCCTTTCTTTCGCGCAAGGGCGGAATGGAGAGTTCGACCACCGCCAGGCGAAAGTAAAGATCTTCCCGAAATCGCCCGGCGGAAATTTCCTCCTGCAGATTTCTTCCCGTCGCCGCAAGAATGCGCACATCCACCTTGCGGGGTCTGGTTTCCCCCAGGCGCAACACCTCGCCTTCCTGCAGAACCCGCAGCAGTTTCGGCTGCAACTCCAGGGGCATTTCTACCGGTTTCTCCGGTAATCAGCACCGGTGAAGAGGATGCGGCGGCCTGGCTCACCATGGCCATGACCCGCGCCATGCCGTCGCTGGCGAAAACCAAGCGCCGCTCCCCCGAGCCGGAGGCCAGTTCCTGTTTGAGACGTTCGTTTTCCTTCAGCAGGCCAAGGCGCTCTTCAGCCTTTTTCACCGCCAGCACCACCTCATCGGGTTTGAACGGCTTGGAAATATAGTCGTAGGCCCCCTGTTTCATGCAGTCGATGGCCGTATCGATGGATCCATAGGCGCTCATCATGATGACGGTCAGGGGAATGCTCCGTTCTTTCAACGCCGTCAAAAAACCGAGGCCATCCAGCACCGGCATGCGAATATCGCAAAGGGCCAAAACGCAGGCTTCCCGTTCCAACAGCTCCAGGGCTTCGCTGCCGCTTGCGGCCTCGACCACCCCATATCCCTCTTTTTCCAGAACCAGCCGCACCATATGACGCATGGGAGCTTCATCATCAATGACCAGAATCTGTCTCGGCGTTTTCCTCATGAGTTCTCCATTGCCCTGAACCAAAGACGAAACTCGCTCCCCTGCCCAACCTGCGAGTGAACTTCCATGTTCCCACCGGCTTCTTCCATAATGCGCTGGCAGATGGCCAAACCGAGGCCGCGCCCCTTTCCGGGAGCTTTGGTCGTATAAAAAGGATCGAACAAATGGGGCAGCACCTCAGGGGAAATCCCGCTTCCCCCATCCTCTACCGCCAGAAAAGGCCGGCCTTGCTCCACCCCGCCAAACAAGCGAATCCGCCCTTCCGCATCGGTCGCATCCCGGGCATTGAGCAACAGATTGACCAAAACCTGGTGCAGCCGGTGTCGCACCATGGTCACCGCAGGCAGGGTTGCGGGAAGGTGGTTTTCCAGTTGCCGGGAATCGAACATCCCCTGATTGGACAACAGCAGCAGCGCCTCCTCGGCCACCGGAACCGGGTCGAACACATCGTTGATACAGGGTGTCGGCGCCGCGAAATCAAGTAATTCGCGCACCAGTCGGTCAATACGTCCGGTTTCCACCAGGCAACGTTCGACCAGATCCTGCTGATGAGCCCCCAGTTGTTCCACTTTGAGCAGCTCCAGATAACCGACCACCGCACCGAGGGGATTGCCGAGTTCATGGGCCATGCCGGCGGCAAGATGACCGACCGAAGCCATTTTCTCCGAACGGATAAGTTCGTTGTTGGCCTGTTGCAGGGAAGCAATGGAACGTTGCGTCTCCTCACGACTCTGCCGCAGGGAATCGATCATACGATTGAAGGAGTCGGATAGATCGGCGATTTCACGAGGTCCGTCGACATCAAGGGAAACCTCCAGATTCCCGGCGGCGATGGTCCGAGTCAGTTCCCGCAATCTGGCGATGGGACGTATCACATTGCGGCCCAACAGGTAAAGGCCGAAACCGATCAGGATGGCACCATACAAAACCACATAGAGGAGAATCAACTGTTGGGTGGAAAAAATGCGCTGGCGCAAGCCCGCAAGGGGAAAACGCAGTTGCAACAGACCGGACAACTCTCCTTTTCGCCGTAACGGCACGTGCACGGAAATGAAGCCGTCGGTCGGCTGTTGCAACCTCAAGCGGTGCCATCTCGACTCCGAAAGCGGCCAGCGGATCCAGGTTATGATCGTAAACAGTCCAGGAATCCACCTGCTCCGGCAACGGGGTGAGTGTCGCATGAGCTTTATCCGCCAAATCTTCACTCTTTGCATCAATCGTTAAAGCCCGGGACAACAGCTCGGCAATATCCAGGGCATTGGTAACACGTTGATTGATCAGTTCATTTTCCGTCAGCTTCAGGAACAAAAAACCGGCAAACAACAAAGCCGCACCGACCAAAAGGGTCAGATGGACAAGAATTTCCGTGCGTAATCCAACAATCCGGGTGGCCAAGGTTCCTCCATGAAGACAAAGCAGATTTTTAAATATTGGCACAATATAACACAACGAGCCAAAAACATTCTGCGGATATCAATCGGCTTTACTTTCCTATCTGCATTTCCAGGCTGACAAAGCCAGGGAAAAGCTGGTAGCATGACCTCGATTTCCACAAGGAGGAGCAACCATGTCCCGCATTCCCGTCGTCGATCAGGATCAATGTATCAGTTGCGAAGTCTGTACCCAGATCTGCCCCGAAGTCTTCCGCATGGAGGGTGATCATGATCAGGGTCACGCCGGCCACACATCCTTTGTCTATAATCCGACCGGCGCCCCGGAAAATAAAATAGAACAGGCCATGGATCAGTGTCCGGCAGCCTGTATCTACTGGCAGGAAGAATCCGCCCCTTGAATCTGTGCGGCAATATCCGTAAACTCTACGCGTTTTCCTTCCTCAAGATGACC
>JARRKW010000568.1:0-1678 GCA_037387645.1 Desulfuromonadaceae bacterium | reverse complement strand
TAACTTGACATGACCGGAGCAATTTGTCATCGTGTCAGTTCTGATTATGGCTAAATATCGATGATTGGATGATTGCGGTTTTTCTCTTTTCCCTGGAGCCGCCATGAACGCTTCCCGCCAAAACCGGCCCTCGGCACCGGATGCCCTGCCGACCCGCGGCCGGGTGCTGGTGCATGCGGCGACCATCTACGATCTGGTCCAGCCCCTGGTGACCCTCGGTCAGGAGGCGCGCCTGAATCAATGGCTGGCCGAGCAGATCCAGCTGCCCGCCGGCGCTCAGGTGCTGGATATCGGTTGCGGCACCGGCCTGCTGACCGCCCGCATCGCCCGGAAACATCCGCAGCTGCGGGTCATGGGGATCGATGCTTCGAAGCCCATGATCAACGTGGCCATCCGCAAGCGGGCCACGGCCAACTGTCACTTCCAGCAGGCCCTGGCGGAAGAGTTGCCTTTCCCCGCGGCCCACTTCGAACTGGTCACCTCCGCCCTGTTCTTCCATCATGTGGACCGGGAGCTGAAACAGCGCACCCTGCAGGAATGCCGGCGGGTTCTCAAGCCCGGCGGGCGGCTGTTGATTGCCGATATGGACCGACCCTATACCCCGTTGGGCTGGGCCATGAGCTGGACCGCCTGGAAGCTGTTCCGGCAGCCGGAGATCAAGGAAAACATGGACGGTATCCTGCGCGAAGAGATCGTCCGGGCCGGTTTTACAGATCTGACCGAGCTGGGGCGTTTCTCCGGCTATATCCGCGTCCTGCGCGCCGAAAGTCCGAAATGAACAATGCCGCTCAAAACCTGCTGCTGGCCTGTCCGCCCTGGCGGCGGGCCTTTGCCGTTCAATGCGATACGGTGCAGGCCTTTCACGAGTCCTGCCTGGACGTGCTGCGGGATCGCTGTCCCCTGCAGCCGTTGGATCCCAAGCTGCTGAGCCTGAAGCGCAACCTGTTTTCCACCCTGTTTATCATGGCCACCGCGGCGGCCGGGGTGGCGGAGGAGAAACTGCCCTTCTACGCCATGCTGAACCAGTGCCTGCGGGCTCAGGTCACCGGCTGCGACAATCTGCTCGACGACGAATACAAAAGCGTCATCCCCTTCGACCTGCCCGGCGGCGGCATCCGCTTTCGTTCGGTGCTGATGATCATGACCGCCGACGCCGTTCTGTCCCGGCGGATTCTGGCCGAGGTCGCCGCCGGTCGCATGACGGAGGAGGAGGCCCGGCGGCTGCAGGCCACCGCCCTGGGGGTGCTGATTCCCAGCGGCATCGAGGAGCACGAGGAGGAGTCGGGCGGCGCCGACGCCGTTCCCAGCGTTGCGACCATGCTGCAGCAGGTGCATTTCCGCAAGACCGGCCTGCTCTTCGAGGCGCCCGTCCGATTGGCGGAAACCATGGGGGATACGGATCCCGAGCGGGCCGACCGGGTGGCCGGCGCCCTGTCCGATTTCGGCATCGGTTGTCAGATCATCGACGACCTGAACGATGTGGCGGACGACCTGGCCTGCGGCAAATTCAATCTGGTTGTTTCCGAGGCCTGTTACGGGGAAGATGAACAGGAACGGGAGCGGGTGCTTTCCCTGCGGAATTCCGTGGTCTCCCCGGAGGAGGTCCGGCGGCTGGCCGCGGCGCTGCCCGCCGCCCGCAGTCGCTGTCTGGGACATTCCCTGGCCTATTTCCAACGGG
>JARRKW010000567.1:0-1682 GCA_037387645.1 Desulfuromonadaceae bacterium | reverse complement strand
CGAGCTGGTGCCCTTCTTCAGCCGCGCCGCCGAGTATTTCTGTCATCCTCTCGGCGAAGTGATCCGCACCGCCCTGCCGGCCGGTCTCTCCGGCCGGGGTGCGGAGGTGGCGATTCTGCGGCAGAAGGTCTACCGGGCCACGGCGCGGGAGGGGGAGCCTGCCGGTGCCGTGCAGAAGGAACTGCTGACCCTGGTGCGGGATGGGGGGGCTGTCCCGCTGAGCGAACTGCGCCGCTTCGTGGCTACGCCCTACGGGGCGCTGCGGCGGCTGCTGGAGCAGGGCTATCTGGTCGAAAGCGAGGAGGAACGGCTACGCGACCCCTTTTTAGCGGTGCCGGTTTCAGCCGAAACGGTGCCGGAGCCGACCGCCGAACAGGCCGCGGTGCTGGCGGAGGTGGAAAAGAGCCTGGCGGCGAGCGGTTTTGCCCCCTTTCTGCTGCATGGAGTGACCGGCAGCGGCAAGACCGAAATCTATCTGCGGGCCATCGCCACGGTGCTGGACCAGGGTCGCCGGGCTTTGGTGCTGGTGCCGGAAATCGCCCTGACCCCGCAGCTGGTGGCCCGTTTTCGCAGCCGTTTCCGCGACGGTCGAGGGCGCATCGCCGTGCTCCACTCCGGCCTCTCCGACGGCGAGCGCTATGACGCCTGGCGGGCCATCGCCCGCGGCGAGGTGGAGATCGTCATCGGCGCCCGCTCGGCGGTCTTCGCTCCCCTGGCCGAGCTCGGCATCATTGTGGTCGACGAGGAACATGAGGCCAGTTACAAGCAGGGGGAGGGCTTTCGCTACCACGCCCGCGACCTGGCCCTGTTGCGGGGGCAGATGGTCGGGGCGACGGTGCTGCTCGGCAGCGCCACCCCGGCGGTGACCAGCTATGCCCGGGCGCAAGGGGGGCAGACCGGCCTGCTGCAGCTCTCCGGCCGGGTGCTGGAGCGACCGCTGCCGGCGGTGGAACTGGTCGATCTGACCGCCAGCCCCTTCGGCGAGTATCTCTCCGAGTCTCTGACCGTGGCCCTGCAGCAGAACCTGGAGCAGGGCGAGCAGTCGCTGCTGCTGCTCAACCGTCGCGGCTTCGCCCCCTACCTGCTCTGCGCCGATTGCGGCACCAGCTTTCGCTGTCCCAATTGTGAAATCACCCTGACCTACCACCAGGAACGCCGGCAGCTGCGTTGCCACTACTGTGATTTCCACCAGACCCCGCCGGAACTCTGTCCCAAATGCCGGGGCGGCAACGTTCTGCCCGAAGGGGTCGGCACCGAGCGCCTCGAAATCGAGCTGGCCGAACGCTTTCCCGCAGCCCGCATCGCCCGCATGGACCGCGACACCACTACCCGCAAGGGGGCGCACCAGCAGCTCATGGAGCGCATGGCCCGGCGCGAGATCGATATTCTGGTGGGCACCCAGATGGTGGCCAAGGGGCACGACTTCCACGGCGTCACCCTGGTCGGGGTGGTCAACGCCGATTCCACTCTCAACTTTCCCGATTTCCGCAGCGGCGAGCGCACCTTCGCCCTGCTCACCCAGGTGGCCGGCCGGGCCGGGCGCGGCGAGCAGCCGGGGCGGGTGCTGATCCAGACCTACTGTCCCGACCATTACGCCCTGGCCTGCGCCGCCAATCACGACTATGTGGCCTTCTATGAGCAGGAAACCGCCTTTCGCCGGGAGCTGGGCTACCCCCCCTTCG
>JARRKW010000566.1:0-1701 GCA_037387645.1 Desulfuromonadaceae bacterium | reverse complement strand
CCGGTGGGGGTGGCGAGCTCCTGCAGCAGGTAGTCGGCTCCGGCCTGCAGACCAATGACCTCGATCCCCTCCTGTTGAAAGAGTTTTTTCAGCGCCGGGGTGACCATACCGCCATCCCAGGGGCCCCAGTTGAGGGACAGCACCCGGCAATGGGGACGCAGTCGCGCCTGCTGTTGGGCCATTTTGTTGAGGACTTCGTTGGCCACGGCGTAATCGACCTGACCGGTACGGCCAAAGCGACCGGTGGAGGAGGAGAAGAGCACCAGACAGCGTAACTCGTCCTGGTCCAGGGCCGTCAGCAGGGAACGCAGTCCCTCCACCTTGGTGCTGTAGACCAGCTCGAATTGATCGGCGGTTTTATCGACAATAAGCCGATCCGCCAGGACCCCGGCCCCATGAATCAGGCCCTTGATGGGACCGTGGCTGCTGCGCACCTTGGCAATGATCTGGGCGACGGCCTCGACATTGCGCAGATCGACGGAGCGATAGATGGCTTTGCCGCCGGCAGCGTTAATGCGTTGCAGGTTGTTGCGGATCTCACGGCTGCTCAGCAGGGCCTGGTATTGCTTTTCCAGATCCTTCGGTTTGAGCGGTTTTTCACTCTGCTCGCGCAGGGCCTGTTTGATCTCGCCTTCGTTGTGCAGCTGCGCCAGCCAGTCCGGTTCGACCTCCGGCGCGGGACTGCGGCCGAGCAGCAGCAGGGTAGCTCGGCTGGCCGCGCTCAGGGTCACGGCCACCTCGGCGGTAACCCCCCGGGCGCCGCCGCTGATGACCACCAGATCGCCCTCGGACAATGGCAGCTCCCGCGCCTCTTGGGCGAGGGGGGCTTCGGTCAGTTTCAGGGTGTGTAGCCCGTTGCTCGATATGCCGACTTCCAGCGGGCCTTCGCAGAGGATTTCCTCGGTCAGAGCCCTGGCGGCGATGGTGGCATCCTGTAATTCGGGGGCCAGATCGATGGCTTTACAACGGACCTGGGGCCATTCATGGTGGGCCGTTTTGCTCAGTCCGGCCAGACCGCCGGAAATAACGTCCGCGGGCGCCGCGCCGGGCAGCAGGCCGAAATAACCATTGAGTCGGCTGACCGTCACCAGCAGCGCGGTTCCCCGGCTGGCGCTGGCATGCAGCCCGGCAGCGGCAATCTGCAGCAGCTTAAAGGCGCGGGATAAGAATCGTTCACTGGGCTGATCCGAGGGGAGCAGGATGAGACCGTCCAGTTCCGACGGCGCCGGCAGAAAGTCCAATTCCTCCAGAGAAACGGGTTTGGGCTGGTAACCGAGTTGCTGCAGTTCCAGGGCCAGGGCCGCCGCCAGTTCGGTCGAACCCTCCGCGCCGATCCAGATGCTGGCTCCGGCGGGCAGGGCCAAATGGGCACGGCTCTGCTGAGATTTTAAGGGAACGATCTTGACCAGTTTGCGCTCCACGGTGTCGCCTGCAAGCGCGGTTTCCGGTCCATCCGTTTCGCTGGCCGGGGCCGGAGTGGAAGCGCCGGAGACACTGGCCAGAAAATCGACAATCTGCGCAACCGTCTGCAGGGTGCCGAGATGTTCCGGCTTGATGGCCGGTGCGCCGGGCAGCTGTTCCTGCAGGGCGGAGAGGATTTCCACGCGCTTGATGGAATCGATGCCCAGATCGGCGTCCAGGGCCATGTCCAGTTCGAGCATGTCCACCGGATAACCGGTTTTGTCGGCAATGACCGCCAGC
>JARRKW010000565.1:0-1730 GCA_037387645.1 Desulfuromonadaceae bacterium | reverse complement strand
ATCCCCAGACCAACGTTATCGACGTCCACATCAGTCGCCTGCGCAGCAAAATTGACAAGGATTTCGAACATCCCCTGCTGCACACGGTGCGTGGGGTAGGATACGTGATTCGTGCAGAAAGCTAAGCTTTTTCGCAGCTCAACCTTTCGCCTGGCGATCATTTACATGGCCCTGTTCAGCACCTCGGTGCTGCTGCTGCTGGGTTTCATTTACTGGTCGACCGCCGGCTACATGCTCCGGCAGACCGATGCCACCACTGAAGCCGAAATCGTCGGTCTGGCGGAACAGTACGATCGCACCGAACTGGCCGGTCTGACCGCCCTGATTTCGGAACGCATGGCGCGGGACCCGAGAAGTCCGGTCCTCTATCTGTTGACCGATCCGAACTATCACCCCCTGCTGGGCAATCTGCCCCGTTGGCCCAAAGACCTGCAAGGAAAAATCGGCTGGGTCAATTTCCGGCTGGGACACGATCATGAGTCCGACGACAAAGGTCACGCGGCGCGGGGCCGCATTTTCAAACTGAGCGGGGGATTCAACCTGCTGGTGGGACGTGATATCCACGAACTGGAAAAAATTCAACGCCTGTTTGTCTCCACCCTGGCCTGGGGACTGGCCATCACCGTGGTCCTGGCGCTGCTGGGCGGAGCCATGATCAGTCGGGGCTTTCTGCGACGGATCGAAAGCATCAACGAAACCTGCCGGGAAATCATGTATGGAGATCTCTCCCGCCGCATTCCCCTGCGGCATCGCAACGACGATTTCGACCAGCTGGCCGGCAATCTCAACAACATGCTCGATCAGATCGAAACCCTGATGAATGGTGTCCGCCAGGTTTCCGACAACATTGCCCACGACCTGCGCACCCCCCTGGCCCGCCTACGTAACCGCCTGGAATTGCTTCATGACCAGGTCAGTGAAGACGCCTCCCGGGAATTGCTCGACCAGGCCATGAGCGAAGCGGACGGTCTGCTGTCGACCTTCAAGGCCCTGTTACGTATCGGCCAGATCGAATCGGGCAACCGACGCGCGGATTTTAAGGAAATCGACCTGGCCGATCTGTTGCGGGATGTTACCGAGCTTTACGAGCCGCTGGCCGACGAGAAAGGACAACATATCGACCTGGAACTGATCGACAACCGATCGATACGCGGCGACCGCGACCTGCTGTTTCAGGCTTTCGCCAACCTGCTGGACAATGCTATTAAATACACTCCGCAGCAGGGACGGATCCACATCCGCCTGGAACAAAATCGGATAGTTCTGGCCGATAACGGACCCGGCATTCCGGCAGCGGCCCGCGACAAGGTGTTTCAACGCTTTTACCGACTCGAGTCCTGCCGTTCCACTCCCGGCAACGGTCTCGGACTCAGCCTGGTAGCGGCCGTGGCCACCCTGCATAACGCCCGTGTCCGCTTGCAAGACAACCACCCGGGACTGAAGGTGACCATCGATTTCGCCGAACAACTCGGCTGAAAAGGCCTCGACAAGCTGAACGGAAACCTTGAGCAGGCACCTATGCCAACCTATCTCCCAACAACTCCTATCTTCACTCGCATATGGAGGAAAGTCATGAAACCATATCCGCGCTATGCCATTATGCTACTGCTGACCCTTGCGTTGGCCCTGCCCTCGGTCGGCATTGCGGCCAACCTGCCCGATTTTGTCGCCCTGTCCAAACAGCTCAAGCCGGCCGTGGTCAACATCAGTACCGCCAGAATAACCAAACA
>JARRKW010000564.1:0-1733 GCA_037387645.1 Desulfuromonadaceae bacterium | reverse complement strand
TCTCCTGCGTTTTGCGACACGACAGGAAGACAACCCCGCGAGCGACACCCGCGCCGCGGTGGCGGTCACGGGCAGAGCCCACAACGAACGCTCATGAATGGTTCGGAACAGAAAAACGATTGCCGGCAGGGTTCCGCCGGCAATCGTGTGGAATCGGTTACATAAATCGAACGGCTGGCCGAAACCGAGAAACAAACGGAACGGGACAGCAAGCGCATCCGCCTATTTTTTACGGGAGGGAATCTCGTATTCAATTTTCCCGGCGGCAATTTCCCGTAAGGCCAATACGATCTTTTTGTTGTTGCTTTTGTTCTCGATCAGGGGCTGCCCCCCCTTGTACAGCTGCTTGGTCCGCTTGGCCGCGACCATGGCCAGAAGAAACCGGTTGGGAATCTGACGCAAACAATCTTCTACGGTAATACGTGCCATTGAGTTGGCTCCTTTATAAATTTTTCCGAATAACCATTTCGCCCGGACGCCCTCTTTGCTTCCTTCCAGAAACGACGAGCAGCCAGCTAACAGGTCATGGTTTAGGGTTAGATGAATCTTTAGACGATTCCTGATTATGCGCAAGACCGAATTCTGCGGAAACCGCCGCGAGCATGTGCGGCGTCCGGCAGTGCTCCGCCACAACAATGGCTTTCAACTGCTCCAGGGCCACGGCAAAATCATCGTTGACCACCAGATAATCGTAGTGGACGGCCTGCCGGATCTCCCCTTTCGCATTGGCGATACGCCGGGCGATGACCTCGGCCGCATCCGTGCCGCGCTGTTCCAGGCGGCGGCGGAGTTCAGTCAGGTCAGGTGGCAGAATGAAGATGAACACACCCTGCCGGTAATTCCGCCGGATTTGGGCCGCTCCCTGGCAATCAATCTCGAGCAGGACATCGTAGCCTTCGGCCCGCGCCTCCTCCAGGGTCCGAATGGCCGTGCCGTAACAGTTGCCGTGCACCTCGGCCCACTCGGCAAAAGCCCCTGCGGCCGCCATCTCCTCGAAACGTTCCCGAGAGACAAAATGATAATCTTTGCCGTCTTCCTCTCCGGGCCGTTGCGGCCGGGTCGTGTACGAAACAGAATGCCGTAACCCCGGGAAAAAGTCAATAATCACCTTACACAATGAGGTCTTACCGGCACCTGAAGGGGCCGACACGACAAACACATTCCCCGCTGAACGTTTGGCCGTCCCTGGGCTACCCGTTTCCACAGCATTATCGCCTTTCCGGAGCTATTCGATGTTCTGAACCTGCTCCCGAATTTTTTCCAGCTCGGCCTTCATGCCGACCACCATCCGGGTCAGATCCCCATCGTTGGACTTGGAACCCATGGTATTGACCTCCCGGTTCAATTCCTGAACCAGAAAATCCATCTGCCTGCCCACCGGTTCCGCCTGTGCAAACAGACCGCGAAACTGTTCCAGGTGGCTACGGAAACGGGTGATTTCCTCGCTGATATCGCAACGATCGGCAAATATGGCAATCTCCTGGGCGACCCGCTGGGGGTCATACTCAAAATCAGTCTGCAGTTTGGCCAGGCGCAGGGCCAGCTTGTCCCGCCATTCGATCGAAACCCGGGGAGCACGGCTTTCAACATCGCCCAGCACCTTCTCCAACTGCAGCAGGCGTGCCTCCATATCAAGCTGGGTGGCCTCCCCTTCCTGGCGTCGCATCTTACGGGTCGCATCAAGGGCCTGCCCAAGAGCCCGTTCGAGACACCGCAACAATGCCGACTCATCC
>JARRKW010000563.1:0-1743 GCA_037387645.1 Desulfuromonadaceae bacterium | reverse complement strand
CCGAACTTTACGGGGGAGCGCTTTACCGGGATCAACCCCTCGACAAGAAAAAAACCATCCGCTTAAAGAAGCTCATTCGCGAATTGGGCCGCCTGTCCTCAGGGTGACGGCGGGGCGCAAGGGCGGCGATCCGCTGGGGTGGCCTGGTTTTTCATTATAGATTTCATCTGGTTAGGCCAACTGATTTTTTTCAAAGTTCTGTTAATCTGTTAGTAATTTCGAAATTTTCATTGAAAGGATCCCGACATGGTAAAAAACATCGGCGGAAGCACCTTGGAGCAGTTTCAGCTGGAGGCGAAACGGTTGTTGGAATTAAACCGTCGGGAGCAGCCGCCGGCACCAGCCAGCGTGGCGGAAAAACAGCGCCCCGGCGACCGCGTCTCCCTGGGTCAGGAAAAACCCGAACCCATCGGTTACGAGCCGGCGGCAAAGGATGTGGATCTGAGCGCGACGTTTGTTTTGCTGCGGGATCTGGTGGCGCGGACCTTTCAGGAACAGGGCGTAGCGACCCGCATTGCCACCGCCGATGGCGAGATCGATCTGGTAAGTTTGACGCCGGCAGAGGCGCAGGAACTGATTGCCGAAGACGGTTATTTCGGTGTGGCGCAAACGTCCGACCGCATTGTTCAGTTTGCCATCGGTATGGCCGGCAACGATCCGAGTCGCATCGATGCCATTCGTCGGGGGATAGAGGACGGCTTCGGCCAGGCCGAAGCGGTTTGGGGCGGCGAGCTGCCGGAGATTTCTTATCAAACCTATGATGCCATTATGGAAAAACTGGATAACTGGATAGCCAGTTTTGCCAGTGACCAAACCTCCGGGGATACGATCGCTGAATGAGACTTTTTCCGGTTGCAACTCCGCTGGGATTCAACCCCTGTCCCATAAACCCCCGCTGGCATTCGCTGTTTGCAGGTGCAACAGGGAGCTGAGATGGCCGCAATGGCGCCGCATAGAGGGTTTCAGGTCCGCCGCCGCGTCCTCTGGCCGTTGGCGTTAACGCTGCTGTTTTTCACCGGCATGTATGTGGTGCTGGCCTATCGTTACATGCAGCAAGATATTCGAACCGACGAAGCCCGTGAAGTGACGTTGGTGGAAGAGGATTTCAGCAAACTGATTGAACAGCGTGTCCAGGTCATTCTGGCGGTTACCCAACTGTTGCAGCAAAATCCCGCTTTGCAGCAGGCCATGCTGAGCCGGGATCGCGAACGGCTTTATGCGGAAGGCCTGCCCCTCCTAAACGAACTCGTTTCCACCTACCAGATTACCCATTTTTATTTTCATACCCCCGACGGCATTAATTTTCTGCGGGTGCATTATCCTTCCCGCCACGGTGACCGCATCAACCGCCATACCATGCTCGAGGCATTGCGCAGCGGGCGTTACTCTGCGGGTCTGGAGCTCGGCCCCTTGGGCACCTTTACTCTGCGCGTGGTGGTCCCCTGGACCGTGGAAAAGCAGACCATCGGCTTTATCGAACTGGGAGAAGAGGTGGATCATCTGCTGCGCGAGGTGCAGAGACGTACCCAGGCCAATTTGGTGGTACTGCTGGATAAACAGTATCTGCAGGAGGAAAACTGGCAAAGAGGGCTCAGGATGCTGCACCGCCAGGGGGCGTGGGAGCAATTTTCCGGCGAAGTGATCGCTGACGTGATTTTCCCTTTCTGGGAAAGTCAACAGGTTCTGGCCAGCCTGAGCAAACTCACGGATTCCGACAATCTGCTGACGTTGCAGCCGGGCAAC
>JARRKW010000562.1:0-2992 GCA_037387645.1 Desulfuromonadaceae bacterium | reverse complement strand
CGCTGTCACGGTCCAGCAGCAGGGGATCGGCGGGGAAGCTGAAATCCATGGCCCCATTATCCGCATGGGTATAACTCCAGAGCCGTTGACCGATGTTGGTAATACTCGGAACGCCGCTGTTCAGGGTGGCAATCTCGATGATGTAGAGGCCGCGTCCCCGCGGCAAATAGGGGTTGTTACCATCGGTGCTGGTCTCGGCCCCCTCACCGAAGGAGGCATCCGAGGTCACCGTGGCACTGTCGGTCAGGGGGTAGCTCTGGGTCGCGCCGTAACGCAGATCCTCGTTGACATCGTAACCGGCGCCGAAAATGGCAACGATTTTGGTTTGTCCCCCGATTTTCATTTTGTTCAGACGCGGCAGACTCCAGGTCTGTCCCAATTCCCCGAAGCCCGCATCTTCACTGTTGATCTGCATCAGGTAGATGGGATTTTCCGGGTTGGTGATATCCAGGGCATAGTAGGAACCACGGGACGGAGGCGGATCGCCGTCCGTAATGGTGTCGGTGCCGCCGCCGCGGCGCATGCCGAAAATCAGAATGGCCCGGTCATTGTCGTCACTGTGATCCGAAGCATCGTAGTCGGGATTGCTGGGATCCAGAGAGGTAATGGTGCCGTCCCCGTCGGCGTCATAGACATAGATCATGGGGGAATTGTCGACGAAATAATAATGGTGCTCCGTTTCCCGGATATGTCGCAGGTTGGGCAACAGGTCCGGCGGAATGAAGGCCCAGGCCTCCTCACCCGTGGCGTCCCTTAAAGCGTGCATCATGCCGTCGGTGGCGCCAACGAAAATATAACCTTTAATGTAGATGGAATCCGCCTCAATGTCCGCAATAAATTCGTACATGGCGTAGTTCAGCACAACCGGCTTGGAATGCATAATATCGCCCATGGGGCAGGTGCGCACGGCCGTTGTATCGGCGGTAATATCCGCGAAGGCATCCTTGCCGTGAATAAATTTAATCAGTTTTACCGCCGTGGCATCGTCCGCCACGCCCAGGGTCGCGGCACTGATATTGGGGGTGACGTCGTCATCGGCTACCTTGAACTGGTTACTGGCATCGGCCAGAGTCGTCGACGTACCCATGTAGGTGTAGATGTTGCGATCAACCGTACCGTCCGTGAGGCGCGCTATCAATTTACCAGTGACCCCGCCATACTGAACCACCCCGCCGTCCAGGCTATAGGTAATGGTGCCAGTGCCGTCGTCACTTCCGCTCCAGTAGGAAGCCACCAACGGGTCTCCGGGCCGCTATCTCCGTTCCGCTGGCGTTGAACCCCATGATATTGTAGCTGGGGTCCAGCCCGAATTTCTTCAGATTGCCGTACCAGGGTTCGTCGAGCATGGGCTTGAAAAAGCCCAGGTAAATCCGGTCCCCGCTGTAGGAGCGGTTTTCCGGGCTGGCCGGCACCACGGGAGCGACGAAGGAACTGTCCGCCTCGAGAATCCCGGTCAGAATATCCATGAGCGCCTCGATCAGTTGAGCGGAATTTCTGACCTGATAATATTCGCCGTGGCCATGCTCATCGTCGGTGGCCCGTTCCAGGCGCTGCACATAGGGGGTCATGAGTTGAATGATATGGGTCTGGACTCTAGCGCCCTCGGGTAAAACGTCAGCAATGGTTGAGTCAATAGTTCCGTCCTTATCTCTGTCAAGAAGCTTGTCATACATCATTTTCGCCACGTCATCGACCAACCCCAGATTGCCGTCGCCGTCAAGATCACCGACCTTGGTCTGGGTCTGGGCGTTGTTGCCGGCGCTGCCGGTGGTCAGCACGATCAGATGGTTGCCCTGGCACCAGTAGTTTATCGGACTGGGATAAGCCACGTTGTCGCTGGCGATGCCGGCGGGATCGTCCGCCTCGCCCCTCCAGTAGAGGTAGGCATCCCAAAGCGATTCGTTGACCGGCTGGGTATTCCCGTTGACCAGATCGTCCAGCTCAAGCAGTCCGGCTTGCAACGCCAGCAGATTCGCAGCGACATTAGGATCTTCCTCATAGAGCGACAAAACAGGTTCGATGATCTGTCCCCCGTGATTGTTGTCGCCGAACGTCATCAGGCCCGCATCGGCAGCATCCAAGCTAGCAAAAATACTTGTCATCTCGTTCTGAACCATTTCGAGGACGGTCTGCATGATTTTCCATTGCACGGGTGTCTCACCCGCCGGGATGTCATCGGCCGGGTCATCGGGATTCGGGAGGGTTTCGGAAAAATCATCCCCTGCTGCCGTAGGCCATACAAAATTCCCCGCAAGGCCGGAATAGCCCGCCACCACGCACTTCAACATCATACCCGTGCCATCGGGGGACTTTACCATATCGTCCACTTCATACGCCGTTTGCTCCGTCCATTCGACCGGTTCGGCGAGCTCCAGATAGTTACGGAAATTTCCGGTGAAATAGTTTTCCCACTGGTTGTTGTTGTTGGGGCATTCCCCCTTGTTGTTCAGGGCGCCGTACCAGAAACCGTTCTGTTCCAGGGCGAAACGGGGATGAATCAAGCCGGTGTCATCATCGTAACCGTTGCCGTCGGGATTGTCGTCCTGATAGGAGAGCCCATCATACGTATCCACAAAGGTATCCGTGTAATCGCCGTCTTCCTCATCCGTGATGTCGGCACAAACAATCTCATCCACGGTGAAATTCACGGTCTGATAATTGGTGATGTTTTCATTGGACACGTTGCGCAGATAAACCTGTTCCCGGGGGTAGGGGGGGTCGTCACCGCCATATTCAATGTTCGGATCATAGGGATCAACGGATCCCATATCCTTCATGGCCCCGCTGTTGTCGATCAGAAACATGATATTGGGCCGGTTTTCGGGATTGACTTCCGAGCCGGAATAGACCGCCGCGTCGCCGAGGAAGTAATCGGGGCCCGCCTGGGCGTAGCCGGTCATGAAACATGTGGTCATGAACAGCGCCAGAAGTAAGTTATATCTTTTCATACCTGCTCCTTTTTCTTTATGTCTCAATCGCAATGGCCTAATAA
>JARRKW010000561.1:0-1746 GCA_037387645.1 Desulfuromonadaceae bacterium | reverse complement strand
AATTCGCGAATGGTAAATATGCAGAAACGGCGAAATTGGGCGGCAATGAGGCAGAGCAGCAGAACATAGCCTCCGGACCAGCCTATGATGTAGCCGAGGCCGAACCAGCCGTTGATGTAGAGCAGACCGGCAACCCCCATGAAGGATGCGGCCGACATCCAGTCGGAGGCGATGGCGGCGCCGTTGCCGTATTTGCCGATGCCCTGGCGGGCGATCCAGTAGCCCGAGGTGTCGGATACCCGCGAAAGAAAACCGACACCGATATAGACGGCCATCAGGACCAGAAGGATAATGGCCGGTATCAGTTTGAATCCCTGCTCGATTTGGTAGATTTCCTCGCCGGCGGTGGCGAACAGGTTGCTGGCGGTGGTTATGAGCAGAGCCAGGGACAGCGCGATGGATGACAACAGGTTTTTCACGAAGGTTGCTCCGGAGATTATAGTCTGGTGACTTTTTTGCGCCAGAGGTTGCAGTACAGTTTGCACAACAGTACGTAACCGATGGTGCAACCCTGAGCCAGCAGCCAATAATGGAGGGGGAACCCCAGGAAACGGGTCCGGGTCAGGAAGGATTCGCCCAGGCCGGCGGGATCACCCAGGCCCGCCAGAAAAATCAGGGTCGGAATGCCGAAACTGAGCAGCGCCCAAAGGAGCAGGATGGTTTGGGTGATCTTTACTTCCGCCTTCATGTTGGGTGTCGAGGGGCGGAAAAAATTTACGTTCACATGGTCCTTATCGCTCATATTTCATGTCCTCCCGCAGGGTTTCCTGCCCTGCTATGTATAAATGGAAAGACCGCATCCGTAAAGTCCTTATGTTGGGTCCAATACGCCACCCGCGCTTTCACGGGGCCACTTCCAGCAGGCGCGCCACGATGGGCGCATCCGCTTCCAGGAGCGCATAGCGCTGCAGGTCGGAGGTGGTGACCCAGCGGTGTTCGGCCACCTCCAGATTGCGGATTTCTCCCCGGAGGTGTTTGCAGTTGTAGGCAAGAATGAGTACCGTTGCCTGCGGATAGCGATGGTAGACGACTTCAAGAATATTTCCGACTTCAATCTCGATGCCCAGCTCTTCACGCAGTTCCCGCCTCAGCCCGTCCTGGGGGGATTCTCCGGGGTCCAGTTTGCCGCCGGGGAACTCCCAGCGCCCGCCATGACGGCTGTTTTCGGGTCGTTTGGTAATGAGTACGCCATCTTCTTGTCGAATGACGGCCGCGGTAACAATGATCGGCAACATGAGATTCTCCACGGAACAGGCATTTTAAAACTCCAACTATAGATCCGGAGCCGGTCGGGAACCAAGGATTTTTTTCTTTCGGGCCTATCCCGGATATGATACAAGAAGCCGTTAATTTCTGCGCGGGAGAACTGTTGACATGTTCAATTTGTCCGAAAAGGGGCGCGGTATCCGGGAGATGTTCGATTCCATCGCCCCCCGTTAAGATCTGCTCAACCGATTGCATTCCCTGGGGATCGATCGTCGCTGGCGGGCTTTCGCCGTCGGCAAACTCCATCTTCCCGAAGGGGGAAAGGTTCTGGATGTGGCCACCGGCACCGGAGACGTGGCGTTGGAGATCGCCGCGCGCAGTCCGGCCTCCCCGGCCATCGTCGGCGCCGATCTGACACCGGGAATGCTGCGCATCGGCCAGCAGAAGATCGCTCGTTCCCCTATTCGGGATCGCATCCATTTGGTAACCGCGCCCTGTGAGTCCATGCCCCATAACGCCGACCGCTACGATGTTGTTACG
>JARRKW010000560.1:0-2243 GCA_037387645.1 Desulfuromonadaceae bacterium | reverse complement strand
GGACTTGACGGGCGACGATACCGACCTAGACGGAGTCGGTGAGGGTGACAGTGATGGGGATACCTGCGACCCCGATGAGAGAATAACGTACAAGCGACAAGAAGTCGATGGTGTCTGGATGCTGGTAAGAGAAAGAAACAATGTGTCGGGTGAACTACCAATGCCGATCGCCGAAAATATCGAAGCCGTCTTTTTCGAATACCTGGATGGGGACGGCGCCGTCGTCACCAGTATTGGGAGTATCCGCCAGGTGGTGATTACCGTAGTGGCCCGTACCGCCCGGCCGGATGCAAATTATACCGATACCAACAGCTATCAGAGCTTGCTCGGGACAACGGTGTTTACGGTTACTCCCGCAGTTGAACATTATCGTCGCCGGCTGATGTCGGTGCAGGTTGAATGCCGGAATATCGGCTTGTAAGGGGGGATTACATTGTGAAAACGGTTAAAACTTCTGTTTGCGAGGACGGCTTTACCCTGATCGAGATTCTGATCTCCGCGGCGTCACCAAAACCAACACCATAAATCTCATCAAATCTTTGGCGGTATAATTATTTATTTAGGAGGCGGTATGTTCAAGCAGTCTTTTACATTGTGCAATGAACGCGGCATCGCCCTGGTGGCGGCGCTGGTGATCATGGCTATGTTGATGCTTCTGGGCACCGTTGCCCTGAATTCGACGGTCAGCGAACTGCAGGTGTCCGGCAACGACAACCGCAATCGACTGGCCTTCTATGCGGCGGAGTCGGGGGTGGAATTCGCCCGAGCGCAAATTCGCGACGCTTTTGTTACTGCGAAGGACGCTGGAACCGATGCCGCCTTTGTTGCTGATTTTGAAGACAGCCCTCCCAATTTCACCCCGCCGACGGGTTATGACTTCACCATCACTCCTCTTCCCATTCCTTCGGGCGGGTCAGGCACCGCCGCCGATCCCTACTGTTTTAAAATCAAAAGTGTCGGTAATGCCGCCGGCAACGCCTCCGCAGGCATCGAAGTCGAGTTTCATCTGGTAGTTATCTCCTATCCTTTTAAATACGCCGCCTATGGCAAAGACCATGTGACCCTGTTCGGTACCTCTGTCGTCGATGCCTACGACTCCGACACGGGGGATCCCGCGCCGGGCGAGGCGAATGTTTTCAGCGAGGGGCTGGTGACAGTCAAACCTAATGCGACCGTCGATGGCCCCGAGCCGACCTCATTTGGCGATGACAGCGACGATCCCCTTGGCCTGCTGACTCCGGGAGGGGACCTCGACTTGGCCTTCACCGCAGCCAAGGACGATAACGATGCCTTCGACGACGACAACAATCCCATCGGTCCTCTCGCCGGCTATCTTACAGGAACCGACGGAACCGACTTATCCGTTGATGCCGCCACCACCATATTGCTGCCACCGGGGGATTATTATTTCACCAGTATTGAATTTAAGCATGCCGTTACCCTCGATATCGATACCAGCGCCGGCGCCGGGAAGGTCAATATCTATCTGGATGGCCCCTTGACGATCAAAGAGGGGGCCGACATTAATACCGCCGGATTACCCTCCGATTTCAGCATTTATTCCAAAGCGAGCGATGTGGCGGACGATGAAGCTGCTCCCAGCCCCAGCATTGATCTTAAACATGAGGTCAACATTAATGGTGTGATCTATGCGCCTGACGCCGATATTGTCTCCCACAACTCGGGCAGCATCAAGGGAGCGTTGTTTGGATATTCGGTCGAATTAAAATCCGAAGCTGAGCTCCACTGGGATAAGCAGCTGGGAGATGATGATGACGATGTTGTTCCCATTACCATCGCCTCCTGGCTGGAGATCTGACCTGCTGCGTTGCCGGTGATTTGGCCAAAAGGTCGTTTCCTGATAGAGGACACAGATGACCCCATCGGTTCATGACCGGTTGGTTTATCACAGCGAGGCCGAGGAACTCGCCACTCGGCTCACCCACGGTTTCGGCGCCCTGCTCAGCTTTCTGGTCCTCGACGAGCCGACCAACCATCTCGATATTCTCTCTCGAGAGGTTCTTCTGGAAGCGTTGCAGGGGTTTGCCGGGACGGTGGTGCTGGTCAGTCATGACCGGCACTTTTTGCGCTCGCTGGTGAACCGGGTGTTCGAAATCGATCATGGTGAGATGATCCCCTATGAAGGGGATTACGAATATTACCTGGAAAAAGCCGGCCGGGAGCATCGGCAGGTAGCGGGGTAAGGGGAGAACAGAATCCGGCTGCGGCTCAGCCCTGTAGGA
>JARRKW010000559.1:0-1759 GCA_037387645.1 Desulfuromonadaceae bacterium | reverse complement strand
GGGGCATCCGGATAGAGTTTCCGCAGATCCACGGCGATCCCTTCGGCCAGACATTGGGCCAGCAGGCGCAGAATCAGAGAGGCGGCATCCTGGCCGGGCAGGCAGGCGGCGCGGGTCAGGTGCGGGCGGTCCTTGAGGATCCGGCTGATCATGCGGGAACAGGAGTTGCCGGGACCCATTTCCAGAAAAATCCGCACCCCATCGGCGTAGAGCTGTTCGACCAGGCGGGGGTAGTCGATGGTCGCGAGGGCCTGATTGAGGATGGCATCGGCCACGCTCTCTTCGTCCAGCTCGTAGCTGTGTCCCAGGCCGCAACGGTAGAAACGGATGTCCTCCGGCGGGGTGGTGGGGAAACGATGCAGATCCCGATAAGCCTGGGCCACCGGATCGACCACTTCACAGTGAACGGTGGTAATGCCCCGCAGGGGAATACTGGGACAACCCAGCTGGGAGACCAGTTGTTCCAGCTGTTGGCGATCCCCGCCGAGAACGCATTCCTCGTAGGTGTTGATGATCAGCAGATAAACCCTGGAAAAAGCGCTGAGGGCCTGCCGGACCTTGCCGGCCGCTACCGGGACCAGGCAGATGGCCCAGTCCACCGTTTCCTCGGGGGATAGTTTCCAGGTCTGGTGAGCGGCCCGACAGGGGCCGGCCAGACTTTCGGTAAAGAGCGTGGATTCCCGCAATCGTCGGGACATGCCTTCCCGATCTTGCCAGGCATCAAAGGAAAAAAGCCCGGCCGATTCCCCCAGGCTGTAACCACTCACCGCCTGCGGCTCAATGCCGAAACTGCGAACCAGGTCGCTGACCGCGGTACCGAGGGCGACCTGAGCGCTGACCAGGGCGTTGTGGTTGTCGTGGATCGACTCCGCCAGCTCATTTCCCCAGAAATGTTGCGGCAGGTATTGCCGAATCAGGTATTGGCTGCGGGCATCCTGGATGCGGAAAATATCCGCCCAACGGCTGGACAGGTCCCGGCCCATGCCGGCGAAATGGTTGCCCGAGCCGGGGAAGATAAAGGCCATCCGCCCCCGGGTCGCCAACGGTTCAGGGGCATAAAACAGCCGGTCCCGGATGGCGGCCGGCAGGGAGGGGTTGCCGTTGCCGTCCAGGCGTTGCTCCGGATGTTCCTGCAGCCAGCGTCGGGCGAAGCTGAGTTGCTGGTACAATTCCTCGGAGCTGGCGGCCACCAGGGCCAGGCAACGTGCAGGTGTTGTTGCCGGCGGCTGGGCCAGGAACCTGAGCCGGGCGAGATGATCCATGCCGGTTTGGGCCTGTTTCTGCCGCAGCTGTTCCAAGGTGTCGATCTGTTCCTGAATGTCGGCAACGGTTGTCCCACCCAGGGCGAAAAGGCCTTCGCGCAGCGGTCCCAGGGGATGCTGGAGAAATTGCGAAGGTCTTTTCCCTTTGCCGGAAAGCCCTTCCAGGACGACAGCGGAACAACTGCCGTCGCCGCCGAGGGAGGTGACCAGGGCGCGCCTTGGCCCTTCGGCCCGATTGCGCAACCAGTATTGGGCGGCTGCCGGTGTGGCAAACTGGCGGGGACAGTTATTCCAGGGCGTTGGATCGAGACGCGGGTGCCCAAAGGGGGGTAAAAGTTGATGGTAGAGACTGAGGGCCGCGCGCAGCACCGAAGCCAAGCCGGAAGCGCTACCGGTATGGCCGATCTCCGGTTTGACGCTGCCCACCCAGCAGGGACTGTCCCCGCTTGTGGCGCCGATGATCCGGGTCAAAGCGTCGGCTTCAACCCGGTCTTCAG
>JARRKW010000558.1:0-1760 GCA_037387645.1 Desulfuromonadaceae bacterium | reverse complement strand
GCCCCGGCAAGCGCGGGGTTTATCTCGACTATGCTACGGCCATCGGCCGCGTTGGCGAGAATACCATTAAGGAACGGTACGGTAACCTGTTCGAAATGTACGAAAAGATTACCGACGAAAACGCCTACAAGCAGCCGATGCGTATCTATCCGGCTCCGCACTATGCCATGGGCGGCCTCTGGGTCGATTACAACTGCATGAGCAACGTGCCCGGTCTGTTTGTCCTGGGCGAAGCCTACTTCTCGGTACACGGCGCCAATCGTCTCGGCGCTTCGGCCCTCATGCAGGGACTGGCGGACGGCTACTTCGTCATTCCCTACACCATCGCCAACTACCTGGTGACCGTCAAGCCGGGCGAGATCACCGATTCCCATCCCGAGTTCAAGAAGTCGGCCGATGAGGCCACGGCCAATATCAACAAGCTGCTTGCCATCAACGGCAAGAAGACCGTTTCCGAACTGCATCGCGAACTTGGCAAGATTATGTGGGAGAACGTCGGCATGGCTCGTAGCGATGCCAGCCTTAAAGAAGCGATCAAGAAGATTCCGGCCTTGCGCGAAGAGTTCTGGAAGAACGTCAAGGTAACCGGCAGTGGCGAGGAGTTCAATCAGCAGCTGGAAAACGCCGGCCGTCTGGCCGACTTCCTCGAATTCGGCGAACTGCTGGCCAAGGATGCCCTGCATCGGGAAGAATCCTGCGGCGGACATTTCCGCGTCGAGCACCAGACCGATGACGGCGAGGCCATGCGCGATGACGAGAATTTCTGCTATGTTGCCGCCTGGGAATTCAAAGGGAACGACACGGAACCTGAGTTGCACAAGGAACCGTTGAAATTCGAGAATGTTCATCTGGCAGTAAGGAGTTATAAATAATGAACCTTACCTTATACGTATGGCGCCAAAAGGGTCCGCAGGACAAGGGTAAGCTGGAACAGTACGAGGCTGCCAATGTCAGTCCGGATCAATCGTTTCTGGAAATGCTCGATGATGTGAACGAAATGTTGATCAAGAATGGCAAAGATCCCATCGCTTTTGACCATGATTGTCGCGAAGGGATCTGCGGCATGTGTTCCCAGGTCATTAACGGCCGGGCTCATGGCGGCCAGGACCGTACCACCGTCTGTCAGCTGCACATGCGCTCCTTCAAAGACGGGGACAGCATCTATATCGAGCCCTGGCGGGCGATGGCCTTCCCGGTGGTCAAGGACCTGGTGGTGGATCGTTCCGCGCTGGATAAGATCATGAATTCGGGGGGGTACACCTCCTGCCACACCGGTGGGGTGCCCGACGGCAACGCTCTTCCCATCGGCAAGCCGGATGCCGACTACGCCATGGACGCCGCCGAGTGTATCGGCTGCGGGGCCTGTGTCGCCGGTTGTCCCAACAGCTCGGCCATGCTCTATACCAGTAACAAGGTAGCCCAGCTGGCGGCTTTGCCGCAAGGACGGGTGGAAGCCAAGGCCCGGGTCAAGGCCATGACCGAGACCCTCAAGGAATGTGGTTTTGGCAACTGCACCAACCATTACGAATGTCAGGCCTCCTGTCCCAAGGGGATCGATGTCAAGTTCATTGCCCGATTGAACCGGGAATACATCAAGTCGCTGCTGCCGTAAATTTTCTCTTACGGTCGAAGCCGTTTTGATACCTTTCAGCCATAACAGGGGAACCCGTTTTCCCCTGTTATGGCGTTTTTATTGGGCTTCTGGCTGCCTGTATGGTTTGGCGCGTGAGTGTGTTGGAAAATGGGATTGACTTTTGGCC
>JARRKW010000557.1:0-1769 GCA_037387645.1 Desulfuromonadaceae bacterium | reverse complement strand
TGGTTCGCGGCCAGACCGAGGAGGTGCAGCAGCTCCCAACTCCAGCGGGGCGTTTTCGGATCAAGGGTAAAACGTCGCGATGGCCAGGAGGTTCGCAGATGGGTGGTCAGGGCTTTGCGTTGATATTTGGCTGGAATGCTGCTGTCATCAAGGGAGCCGCGGATCAAGGTCGGTGCCGCGGCAGGAATCAGAGCGAAGACGTCGCTGGCCTGTTGGCCGGCCGGTGGCAGGTCCAGGGTGTGGCGCAGCAAAACCAGCAGGGCCAGCAGCGGTGGGCTGCCGATTTCCATCAACAGGTCGCAGGAGTCGGTTGCCGCTGGCCGGGCGGGATGCAGCAACAGGGTTGCCGCGGCGGAAGGTTCGTTGCCGATATCGAAGAATTTGGTGCCGAGGTGGCAAGCTTCCCCATCGATGAAAATTTCCAGGGCACGGGCCAGCCGTGGCCGGTTGCCGCTGATGTCGAGCTGGACCAGCCGGCGGAACAGATGGTGAAAGCGTACCGCCGTGGGGGTGGGCAGAGGTAGCTCCCAGGGGCCCCGTCGCAGGGATTTTTTCAAGGATTCTGGGAGGGTATCCAGGGCGAACATCATGGCTATTTCGAGGTTTTCCGGTTGCACCGAGGTGGGGAGTTGATCCAGGCAGGTCAACGCCAACAGTCGCAACAGGGTCATGGCCCCCTTGTGGTAGGCCAGGGTTTCCGGCGATTCGTCCGGTTCCAGCAGATTTTCACCGCGGGCGGCCCGATATTCCTCGGTCAGTGGTTCCAGGGCGCTCATCAGATTGGAACGCCAGAGGTTGGCCAGGTAGTGGGCGGAAAGTTGTGCCGGTGGAATCGAACCGATGACGGAGAGAATCTTGAGTTCTTCCATCAGGCGCCGGAGGGATTGTTGGAAACCGGCCGGATCCCCGGATTCGAGGGGAATGGTCCGATGTGGCAGCAGCTCGGCGTCGCGGATTTCCCAGAGGGTGATTTCGCCGGGCGTCCAGCTGGCGAAATGCCGCAGACCGATGGCATCGGCAAAGTCTTTTCCTGTTCTGCAGACGGCCGGGGAATTTTTATCGGGCAGCAGGAGGATCCCTCCGGCCATGAAACTTTCCCGGTTGATCCAGAAAATCAGCGGCGCATGCCGCTCGCCGGAAGTCGTCAGCAGCGGCTGGGAGAGATCAACGCGGCGGAAGGGTGAACGTCCTTCGGCGATGGCCTGACGGGCCCAGCAGGCCAGCTGTTGGCTGAAAAGGAGACGGGTTTCCTGATCCATTCCGATCCTGCTGACCCTGTTCGCGACAACTGGTTGCCTCCCCGGCCGCCCGGGTTCCGGTGCCCTCAACCAGACCCCGCAGCAGCAGGCCTTCTTTTTGTTTCTCGACGCCGAAACTGCGGAAGAACGGGAGCGGGCTCTGCAATCCCTGCAACGGGATTATCCCCGGAGTCCCTTGACCGCACACGCCCTGACCTTGCAGCAGGCGGCTAAAAGCGCAAAACAACGGGGGAAAATCAACCAGTTGACCACCGAGCTGAACCACTGTCAGGAGGCCAACAAACAACAAAAAAACGACAACGAGGCCCTGCGCAAGGACCTGGAGAAACTCAAACAACTGGTTATCGAAATGGAGCTGCGGGAACACTGAGCGCCGCTTGCCATAACGGATTTCGCACCTCGTGCTCATCCGAAACCTCCGGATGAACACAACCTGCGGGCGACAAACGTTTTGGCAACCGCCCGGTTCTGTGTTAGCGTTTCCTGCCGCGCACCGGGAAAGTCGGCAAG
>JARRKW010000556.1:0-1769 GCA_037387645.1 Desulfuromonadaceae bacterium | reverse complement strand
TGTTGCGGTTTCGCAACTTTTGTCGGCGCTGGCACGGAAACGGAAACAACTTCACATTGTACCAAGAAATCCTTGAATGGGAGAGCCTCTTGTCGCAAAAATCCTCGGGTTATCCTTTCCTCTTCGTTGCATTCTGCCCGCCGCCGAAACCTCTCCCGTCAGGAACGGTTTCGGCGCGGTATCAATCCTACTCCTTTTGGTTTTGGCTCAGGGGGAGGGTTACGGTAAAGGTGCTTCCCTTGCCGGGTTCACTTTGGACGGTGATCTCACCGCCGTGGCTCTTGACGATTCCGTAGCTGGTGGCCAGTCCCAGACCGGTCCCCTGGCCGACTTCCTTGGTGGTGAAAAAGGGCTCAAACAAACGCGGTAAAAGCTCGGCCGGAATTCCCTTGCCGTTATCCTTAACGGAAACCGACACGCGGGAATCTTCCTGCCAGCTGCGCACCGTGATGGTGCCGTGATCATCCAGGGCTTGGGCCGCATTGAGCAACAGGTTGAGAAAGGCCTGATTCATTTGTTGCGGATGACATTCGAGCGGGGGCAGGTCGCCCAATTCACGGTTGAGGGTGGCAACGTGTTTGATTTCGTTCCAGGCGACCTGGATGGATGTTTCCAGAATTTCGTTCAGGTTGACCAGGGCAAGATCATCCTGGTCCAACTGGGAAAAATGGTTCAGGCGTTTGACAACATGCCGGACGCGGTTGGCTCCGTCCAGGCTCTCTTCCAGCAACTGTTCCACATCCTCGATGATATAGTCGATTTTGAGGTATTTTCTGGCATTGGACACCTGCTCCAGCAGGGTTTCGTCAACCTGAGTCAGGACCTTGTTCTGGATGGTGATGAATCCGGTCAGGCGATCGAGATATTTTTTCAGAGTCGCGAGATTGCAGATGACAAACCCCATGGGATTATTGATTTCATGAGCGACACCGGCGGCCAGTTGGCCGAGGGCAGCCATTTTTTCCTGTCGAATCAGCAGCTCTTGAGCCTTTTTCAGTTCCCTTTCCGCCGTTTTCCGTTCCGTGATGTCCTGCAGGATCGCCACGACGCCGGAAAATTTGAAACTGATATCCTGCATGGTGCAAAACCGGGTTAAAACCTGACGCTTTTCGCCGTTTGGCAGATCCAGCAGGGATTCAACCTCGTTTTGTTCCGGATACTGCCGGAAATGGGCCAATTCTTTGGTCATCCAGGGGAACGGCGTCTGCTCGTCCGGAGTCGAATAATAATGCCCTCCCGCGGCAACGGACGGATTGAGCATCCGGGCCGCCGCCAGATTCATATGGACAATCTGGTCGTGATCGTCCAGCAGAAAGATGGCAGTCGGAAGGCTCTCGAAAATAGTGAGGAATTTGTTTTTTTCGTTGGCCAGCTGGCGGTTGGCGGTTGGCAATTCTTCCGTGCCCTGGTTGACAGTTTCGTTTCGACTCCATTCGGCACAGAAAGCGATTTCGATGCGGTCAAAAATCCGCTCGATGAAACGGGAATACAAAACACCTCTGCCATTCTGATCGTTCCATTTCAGGTATTCGCCGTAACAGCCCGAGGTTGAAAAGGCTATCCGCATCAGATCCAGATAGGTCTGCCGGTAGTATTTCATCAACCCCATGAAGATTTCCAGGGTGATGCCGCGACTGCGGTGTTGTTTTGCTTCCAACACGCCGAAAGCGGCTATGGGATCGTCGGTGAAGGTGTCGTCAGCCCGCAACTCCCAGGGGTCCGGCGAAATTTCGAGGGCCGCAATGATGGAGTCGGTCAGTCCGGCAATC
>JARRKW010000555.1:0-3316 GCA_037387645.1 Desulfuromonadaceae bacterium | reverse complement strand
GGCAACATCCGCGCCCGCATCGATCAGGGCGTTCTGACGACGCTGTCTTCCCACGAATACAAGCTGCTGCTCCAGGCCTATCGCCTGGTGGAAGATATCTGTCTGGATGAAAAGGCCTTCATCGCCTCCGACGGCAAGGAAGAGGGGATAGTCACCGAGCGGCAGGAATTGCTGGATTTCTTTTTGGAAAGGGCCAAAAAAGGGCAGTACATTCAGCGCTATAAGGGCCTGGGGGAAATGAACCCGGAACAGCTCTGGGAAACCACCATGGATCCCGATAAGCGTGTATTGTTGCAGGTAAAAATTGAGGATGCCGTGGAGGCCGATGAAATTTTCACGGTGCTGATGGGAGACCAGGTCGAACCGCGCCGCGATTTTATTGAAAAGAATGCCCTTAACGTGTCCAATCTGGATATTTAAAATTTAAAAGAAAAAAGGCCCCGAAACAGCTCTATCCGTTACATATTTCCAAGGCCTTTTTTCGGAGGAAAATATATGGATTCGCAGGATTCTCAGCAAAACAAGATTCCGGTCAATATCGAAGACGAAATGCGCAAATCCTATATGGATTACGCCATGAGCGTCATTGTCGGGCGGGCGCTGCCCGATGTCCGGGACGGCCTCAAACCGGTGCATCGGCGGGTGCTCTACGCCATGAGCGAACTGAGCAACGACTGGAATAAAGCCTATAAGAAATCGGCCCGCGTGGTCGGTGACGTCATCGGTAAATACCACCCGCACGGCGATACCGCCGTCTATGACACCATCGTGCGTATGGCCCAGGGTTTTTCCATGCGTTATCCCCTTATCGACGGTCAGGGGAACTTCGGTTCCATTGACGGCGACTCGGCGGCGGCCATGCGTTATACCGAAGTCCGCATGGCGCGGCTGGCCCATGAACTGCTGGCCGATATCGACAAGGAAACCGTCGATACCGGGCCCAACTACGACGATTCGCTGACCGAGCCTCTGGTTCTGCCCTGTAAATTCCCCAATCTGCTGGTCAATGGCTCGGAGGGGATTGCGGTGGGCATGGCCACCAAAATTCCGCCGCACAACCTGGGTGAAGTCATCGACGGCCTGGTGGCCATTATCGACAATCCTGCCCTCGATTTCGAGGAACTGCTGAGTTACATTCCCGGGCCCGATTTTCCCACCGCCGGTTTCATTCTCGGCCGCGACAATATCCGCGAAGCCTATGCCACCGGCCGCGGCATCATCCAGACCCGGGCCCGGGCCATGGTGGAGAAGGATCGCCGCACCAGCCGGGAGAGTATCGTCGTCAGTGAAATTCCCTTCCAGGTCAACAAGGCCAAACTGATCGAAAAGATTGCCGACCTGGTCAAGGAGAAGAAGATCGAGGGGATCGTCGATCTGCGCGATGAATCGGATCGCGACGGCATGCGCATTGTCATCGAGCTGAAAAAGGATTCCATTCCCGAGGTGATTCTCAACCAGCTCTACAAAATGACCGCCATGCAGTCCTCCTTCGGCATCATTATGCTGGCCATCGTTTCCGGGCAGCCCCGGATTCTGTCGCGGTTCAGGCCCAGGCCATCCTGGAGATGCGGCTGCACCGCCTGACCGGTCTGGAGCGGGACAAGATCATCGCCGAGTACAACGATATTCTGGCTCTGATCCAGCGCCTCAAGGAAATCCTCGCCAGCGAGGTGGAAATCCTGAATATCATCAAGCAGGAGCTGCTGGATGTCAGAAAGCAGTTCGCCAATCCCCGGCGCACGGAAATTATCGCCAAATCCGGTGAATTTTCCCTGGAAGATCTCATCGTCGAGGAAGATATGGTGGTGACCGTCAGCCATTCCGGCTATATCAAACGTAACGCGGTCTCCCTCTATCGGGCCCAGCGGCGCGGCGGCAAGGGCAAGACGGGTATGCGGCCGAAGGAGGAGGATTTTGTCGAACTGCTGTTCATCGCCTCGACCCACGCCTACGTGCTGATCTTCACCGACCTGGGGAAAGTCTACTGGCTTAAGGTTCATGAAATACCCCAGGGAGGGAGGGCCTCCCGCGGCAAGGCCATCGTCAATCTGCTGCAACTGTCCCCCAACGAAAACCGGACTTCCCGTGGCGTCCGCGGCATGATGCTGGAGAACGAGGATTGCATTATCGGCATGGAGGTGGTTTCCGAGACCACCGCGGCCACCCTGGTCACGGTCACGGAAAACGGCTACGGCAAGCGCACCAACCTGGACGAATACCGCATTCAGAGTCGGGGCGGCAAGGGCATCATCACCATCAAAACCACCGAACGCAACGGCAACGTGGTCGACATCAAGCTGGTTAACGAGGAGTCCGACCTGATGTTCATTACCGATCGCGGTAAGGTTTTACGCACCGGGGTGGCGAAACTTTCGGTCATCGGCCGCAACACCATGGGGGTTCGCCTGATGGTTCTGGAAGGCGGCGAACGCATCGTTGCCGTGGCCAAGCTGGCCGAAAAGGACGAGGAGCATGGAGATTCAGAAGCTGAAGAAGAGACTTTTGAAGGAGGAGATGAGTCACCGGAGGAAACGCTTTAAGTCATCGAAAAGTCTGGTTTTTGCCTGTTTCCTCTTGTTCGCGCTCCTGGTTGCCGGCGGCGTTTACTATTGGTCGAACCTCGAATTGATCCTGAAGGGAGACTACGCCCGGGCCGAGGACTTGCAGGAAGAAGGCGAATATGAAAAGGCCCTGCATATTTTCGAAAACCTCGGCAAACGACATCCGAATTTCGAGTTGGCGGATAAGGCCCTGTTCAATACCGGAGAAATTCTGAATTTTGATCTGCAGAGATATCACGAAGCCATCCTGGCCTATCTGACGGTTGAAAAGAATTATCCCGATTCGCCCATGGTGGTCAGGGCGTTGCAGCGGGTGGCCGCGATCTACAAAAATCGCCTCCGGGATTACCCCCGGGCCATTATCTCCTTTCAGAAAATACTGGATCAGGGGGTGGTCCAGGGCGACCGGATGCAGTATGAGGTGGCGGACTGTTATTTCCGTTTGAACAATTTTGAGCAGGCGCGCATCGAATTCGAAAGCCTTCTGAAAAGCTATCCGGAGACCGCGTTCAGCGCCGAGGTGCAGTATCGAGTGGCGGTTTCCAGCTCCCTGGAAGGCGATCTGGGTAAAGCGCTCAGTGCATTTAAACTGGTGATTGAAAAATGGCCGGAGAGCCCCTATGCTCTCGAAGCGCGCTTCGGTCTGGCCGGAGTACTTGAGGAGCGGGAAGAGTTAACCGCCGCCCTGGCCGAGCTTAAGAGGCTGAAAAAAATTTATCCGAATCCCGAGGTGCTAGAAAAACGGATCAGTCAGG
>JARRKW010000554.1:1817-5202 GCA_037387645.1 Desulfuromonadaceae bacterium | reverse complement strand
GTCAGATGAAGTTTTCCGAGAATTTCACGCTGGGAGTGTGGAATAATAGCGAAAAAGTTACGAAAGGGAATAATTCATGACCGACCAACCGCAACGGCTTTTTCTTATTGACGGTTCAAGCTATATCTATCGCGCTTACTATGCCATTCGCCATCTGTCCAACTCCAAAGGTTTTGCCACCAATGCGGTGTTCGGTTTTGTCAACATGCTGCTCAAGGTGGTGCGGGAGCAGGACCCCGACCATCTGGCGGTGGTTTTTGATGCCAGGGGACCGACCTTCCGCAAGGAGATCTATCCCGAATACAAGGCCAACCGAGCGCAGATGCCCGACGATCTGGTGCCGCAGATTCCCCTGATCAAGGCGGTGGTGCAGGCCTTCAACATGCCGGCCATCGAAAAGGAAGGGTTCGAGGCGGACGATATCATCGCCACTCTGGCCAAGAAGTTCGCCGCCGAGGGGATGGAGGTCACCGTGGTCACCGGCGACAAGGACCTGATGCAGATCGTCAGTGAGCGCATTTCGCTGCTCGACACCATGAAGGACAGGGTTTCCGGCCTGGCCGAAGTGGCGGAGCGGTTTGGGGGCACTCCGGACAAGGTCATTGAGGTCCAGGCTCTGGCCGGCGACAGTTCGGACAACATCCCGGGGGTGCCGGGGGTGGGCGAGAAGACGGCGGTCAAGCTCATCAGCCAGTTCGGCTCGGTGGAGGCCCTCTTGTCCCGGCTCGACGAGGTCAAGGGGAAGCTGCAGGAGAAGCTGCGGGAGTTTGCCGAGCAGGCGCGGCTGTCCCGCACCCTGGTGACGCTGGTTGACGATGTGCCGCTGGAGCTCGACTACGCCAGTTTTTCCCTCTCCGAACCCGATCGCGCCGCTCTGACCGCCCTCTTCAAGGAGCTGGAATTTCACAAGCTGGTGCAGGAATTTTCCAGCGAAGAACGGGCCGATACCAGCGGCTATGTGGGCGTGTTGGACGAGGACCAGTTCGATGCGCTGATCGCTGCACTGCGCTCGGCCGGACGGTTTGCCTTCGATACCGAAACCACCAGTTTGAACGCGGTACAGGCGGATCTGGTGGGCCTCTCCTTTGCCGTGCGGGAAAATGAGGCCTGGTATATTCCGGTCGGACATTATTATCTCGGGGCTCCGCCGCAGCTCGACCGTCAGCTGGTCCTGGATCGGTTGCGGCCGCTGCTGGAAGATCCGGAGCTGGCCAAGATCGGGCAAAACCTGAAATACGATCTGCTGGTGAAAAGCCATGGCATGGACGCCCTGGCCAGCGAATTGCTGGGGCACAAAACCATCAGTTACGCGGAAGTGACCGGCAGCGGCAAAAACCAGATCGGCTTCGCCGAGGTCGAGGTGGAAAAGGCCATCAATTATGCCGCCGAAGATGCCGATATCACCTGGCGTTTGGCCACCGTGCTGGAACCGAAGCTGGCCGAAACCGAGCAGGAGCGGTTGTTCAGTGAGGTGGAAATGCCCCTGGTGGAGGTGCTCACCGAGATGGAATGGAGCGGCGTGCGCGTCGATACCGCCTTTCTGGAAACCCTTTCCGCCGAAATGGGGGGAAAGATGGTGGTGCTGGAGGGCGAGATCCACACTCTGGCTGGGGGCCCCTTCAATGTGGGGTCGCCGAAGCAGCTCGGTGAAGTGCTCTTCGAGCGCCTAGGCCTGCCGCGGGGGAGGAAAACCAAAACCGGTTGGTCGACCGATGTGGAAGTGCTCAGCAAGCTGGCCGAGGAGCATACCATCGCCGCCAAGCTGCTCGAATACCGGTCCCTGGCCAAGCTCAAAGGCACTTACACCGACGCCCTGCCCAAGCTGGTCAATCCCGCAAGCGGCCGGATTCATACCAGCTTCAATCAGGCGGTGACCGCCACCGGGCGACTGTCCTCAAGCGACCCGAACCTGCAGAACATTCCCATCCGCAGCGAGGAGGGCAGTCGCATCCGCGAGGCTTTCATTCCGGCGGAGGGGAATCTGTTGCTGGCCGCCGACTATTCCCAGATCGAACTGCGGATTCTGGCCCACATGGCCGATGAAGCGGTGTTGCAGGAGAGTTTCGCCCGGGGCGAGGACATTCACCGCCGTACCGCCAGCGAAGTGTTCGGGGTCTTTCCGGAGATGGTCACCGCCGAAATGCGCCGCCAGGCGAAAACCATCAACTTCGGGGTGATTTACGGTATGGGGGCCTTCAGCCTCGGCAAGGACCTCGGCATCAGCAGTCGGGAGGCCCAGACCTTTATCGACAATTACTTTGCCCGTTATCCCGGCATCCGCGGCTTCATGGAGGGGAAGAAGGAGGAAGCCCGGCAGCAGCAGTATGTGACCACCCTGCTGGGGCGGCGTTGCGCCGTCCCCGATATCGCCAGTAAGAACGGCGCTATCCGCAGCTATGCCGAACGCAACGCCATCAATTACCCCATCCAGGGTTCGGCCGCCGATATCGTCAAGCTGGCCATGGTGCGGATCCACCGGCGGCTGGCCGCCGGTGGCTTGCAGACGCGGATGGTGTTGCAGGTGCATGACGAACTGGTTTTCGATGTGCCCGTGGCCGAACTGGAAGAGGTCCGGGAGCTGGTTCGGGCCGAAATGGAAGGAGCGGTGGAGCTCAAGGTGCCCCTGGTGGTCGATATGGGTNNNNGACCCGGCCGGACCGGTTTCCCGCCAGGGAGAGAGGTGTGGACCCTGGGCAGGAATAATCCTTTTCATCGGCAGGGTGTTTCCGGTAAAATAATACTTGACAGAGGGTATTTGAAAAGTCTAATTTTCTTTATGATCCGGCGATGCGTGGTTTTGCCGTATACGACATGGCAACCCACTATCGAATTATCCTTACGGGACAGAGTTGATGCCGCAGAAAGTATTGATGATTGATGATGATCCAACCTTCCTCGACTACATTGAGAACTATGTAAACGAACTGTACCCCTCCCTCGAATTCTGTACCTGCATGGATCCGGTTCGCGGTCTGACCTCTATCAATGACGGTCTCTCCCTGCTGCTGCTGGATTTGGAGATGCCCGGTCTCGACGGCAGCAAGCTGTTGAACTACGCCGTTGGCAAGGGGGTGCAGCGCAGCCGGATCATTATTCTGTCCGGTCGTGATGCCGAATATCTGCACAAGCGGTTTCCCATGGGCAGTTGCCTGGCCGTTCTCAACAAACATGAAGCGCGCCAGAAAACCGTATTGGATATGGTTTTCAGTTCACTGAACAGTAAGTGTCTTGACCAGGCCTCGGGCATGTAATCGGGGCCATCTTTCCTTTTGTTTACTCCTCTTAAAAGCAAACCCTGCCGCCAGCTCGATTCCGCTGGCCGCAGGGTTTGTCGGTTTTTCCCTGGCCCATCTGAGCCGAACATAACCCTGGTTCAATGCATTCC
>JARRKW010000554.1:0-1778 GCA_037387645.1 Desulfuromonadaceae bacterium | reverse complement strand
CCAGATGGGCTTGATCGGCCGGTTCTGTAAGGAAGCCTCCGGTCAGTAAGGGCCATTGGCCAGGATCTGCAAGGTGATGTCCTCGGCCCAGTGTTGCAGACTGACGCCCTCGGGGGGGTGGATCCGGTTCGGTATGGTCCGGTGGAATCGTTCCAGATAGGCGTTAAGTTGCTGCAGGGTGCTTGCCATGGTGTGCACCGGGTTTGCGCTGCCGCGCCCGTCATTTGACACGGGGGCCCATTCGGGTGGTGGAACGCAATCAAAACAAGCGTCAAAAAAATTTTCCAGGAGAACGTTGGCCTGCGGGTCGTCCTTGATCAGGCGATTGATTTCCATCCATTGACAGTTTGCGGAAGCCATATTTCCCCCTGTTTGTATTTCCTGGAAATATTTTGTTGCCTGTTTGCCCTTGTTTCATTATAGTATTTGCGAGTTGATTTGATTATTGCCCAGTCGGGGGGGCGTTGTCAATCTAAAAAAATCTCTAAAAAATAAAATATCTCACAGAAATACTATGATGACATTTTTCCCAGCTGTCGGATTTCGGGTCAGAGAAGTCCGGCTATCCCAGAATATGACCCAGAAAGTTTTTGCCGCTTCCCTCGGGATTGTGCAGGGCTTTTTAAGTGCGGTGGAAAATGGCAAAAAAATGCCTTCGGATACCTTTCTGCTGGCGTTATGCGGAAAATATCAGATCGATCAGGATTGGCTATTGACCGGCCAGGGGGAGATGCGGGGCGCTGTACTTGGGGGGGCGCCAGCGCCGGTCTCCGGCGGCATCCCCCTGTTGCGGCGAATTACCGCGGATTTTCCGGCGGTTGCGGACGCCGATATAAAAGATTATGTGCGGCTTCCCGGTGTGCCCGCGGGCTGTTACGCCGTGCAATTTGAGGGCGATTTCATGGCGCCGACCATCAGCGACGGGGACCTGGTGGTTTTTCAGAGCGGCGTCAGGGCCGAAAATCGCGATATCCTGCTGGTCACCAATCACTGGGGGGAGGTCATTCTGCGGCGCTATCGGTTGCAGGGGGAGCAGATTTACCTCAGTGCGGACAATTCCAGCTACAGTCCCTTTCGGCCCGATCCAGAAACTCGAATTGTCGGTAAGGTGGTGGCCATCTGGCGCAAGGTAAAAATGTAATGGTTGACATTTGGAGCAGGGCTGCTTTGCTTGACTTTGCCGCTCTGATCCAGTAGCGTGCGCAACGCATAAAAAATCTTACGGTGACGGGAGTTTACGGAATTTATGGAGCGAATAGAACTGCCCGCGGAAAGGCGGGTAGGTCACTTGAAACTATTGCGGGAACCGCGCCGTATCAGCAGCAGGGAGTTCAATGCCTTGTCGGCGGATGAGCGCCTCGACCTGGTGCGTCGATTAAGCGGCAGAGCCAAATACAATCTGCTCATCGAAGCCGCGGATGCCGAAAATCTGGTGCAACGCATGTCAGTGCAGGAAATCTATCTGCTGAGCAAGGAATTGGGAGAGGAGGATTCGGGCGAGCTGGTGCTGATGCTGGCCCCCGAACAGTTTACCCCCTTGCTCGACCTCGACTGCTGGCAGGGGGATCGCTTCGACGAGATCCTGGCGCTGACCTGGTTGGGCCTGTTGCTGGAGGGAGGCGACGAGAAGGTCGTAACCACCCTGCGCAGCCTCGATTTTGATCTGTTGCTGTTGCTGACTCGCAAGCAGATCCGGGTGGTGGCCGGCCCTGAGGATATTCATGACGACGACGCCCGTATCGAGTGCATGCAGCGGGACGGCGGCTTTGTGGTGGAAT
>JARRKW010000553.1:0-3648 GCA_037387645.1 Desulfuromonadaceae bacterium | reverse complement strand
GCAGGTCGGCCAGGCCGAGCCAGGACCGCAGATCGTCGGAACGGGTGCCGGGCCAGGCGGCACAGGCGGCCAGGTGGGTCAGGGGCCGGTCGCTTTCGGGCAGATTGTCGGCGGCATAGATGGCCAGGGCCAGGAGTTTTTCCTGCAACGAAGCCGGAAACAACCGGCCAAGGTTCTGCAACCGCCCCTCAATATAATCGCTCAAGGCTCCTTCCAGCAGCGCCCGCCAGCGGGCGTGATCGGTCCGGTCCAGGTGCCGCAACCACTGATCCCGCCGGGCCAGCATGGCCATGAGCATATCCTGCAGTAGATCCATGCGGTTATCGAGATGGGCCAATACCCGGGCCACCTCGACCTGCCCTGCCCGTCCCTCGTCCAGCCGTTGCAGCACCCGCCGGGCCGCCTCGCGGTAGAGGGGCACCGGGTCGTCGGCGATCTCGGGCACCGCCCCGAACCGGGAAAGCCAGGGCATGCGCCGCACCAGGGAGGCATTGAAGGAATCGATGGTCTGGATGCTCAGCAGGGAGGGGTTGTCGCGCAGCTGCCAGCCGAGCTGGGCATCCCGTTCCAGCACCGCCCGGGCCAGCTGCCAGGTCTGGCGACCATGGGCACTCTCCGGCGCGGGACCGCCGGCCGCCTGCAGGGCCTGGAGCAAGCGAGCGCGCATCTCGCCGGCGGCCTTGCGGGTAAAGGTGATGGCCAGAATCTCCTCGGGGCGCTGCACCGTGGCGAGCAGGCGCAAAAAGCGTTGAATGAGCAGTTCGGTCTTGCCGGAACCGGCCGGAGCCTGAACGATGAAGGAACCCTGCGGATCGATGGCCCGGGCACGGGCGGCGGCGTCATGAATAGCGCTCATGCGGTTTCCTCCGCCAGGAAGGCCATTTCATCGATACGGCAGAGCCCGGCCAGATCGCAATACTGGCAGGCTTTCTGATAATCGACGGGATCAACGGCGGCATGTCCCCGGGCGAATTCGTTCCCCAGGACGTCCAATTGCCGCCGCCAGTGGGCCAGCAGAGCCGGCCAGTCGGCAATGCCGGCGCTTTCGGCGGCTCTGGATCCGGCAAAGGCGGCCAGCTTGGGCAGCAGGTCGGCCTCGACTGCCACCCCTTTGGCGGCGCACTCCCCGCGCCGGACATTGGCGATGACTACTGCGGCCAACTCCGCCGCCGCCACCTCGCAACCGTAGACGGGCAGTTGCGGTTCCAGCAGCCGTTCGCCGAGCAGGCGATCGACCTGGGTATCGATGCTGAGGCCCCCGCAGACCAGGGTCTTGTCGGCCTCAATGTCGGTTACGGTAAAGGAAGTCCGCATTTTCTCAATGGTATCGATCCATTCCCCCACCAGGAGACAAAGCCGGTCCCGCTCCAGCCGCAGCAGAGGCTGATCCGCTGCGCCCCCGAAGAATTTGGTCAGGGCCTTATCCGCGGCCTGGGCGATGACTGCCTTCAGGGCACCCTCTTCCAGGGCCAGCAGGGCTTGCTGGGAACCGACCTGCCGCCAGAACCCTTCCAGAACCGCGTGCAGCAGGCTGCCGCGAGTGGCGGCATCCAGACCCGGTTCGGCCTGATCGAGGGCTCGGGCCCGCAGCCGGTGATGGGCGAAGGCGCGGAAGGGACAAAGGGCCTGGTCCCTGAGCAGGGCGGTTCCGCCAGTGACGCGGGCGGCCTCCAGCGCCGGTCCCTGTTCATCCACCAGTGACTCCAGGGCGTTGGAGCAGTGCGGAAAGACGCTCAGGGGTGCAGAGGGGGAACCCAGGGCGGGAGTCTCTTCGGGCAGCTGGGCAATCAGCGAACTCGGCCGCAATTCGACTTCACCCTCTTTGTGAGCATGGCTGAAGTAAACCCTTGGCGCAGCGACGGAAAGTCGTTCCACCAACAGCCTGGCGAAGGCCAGTTCCCGTGCGGCCCCGGCATGGGGCAGATTCAGGGTCTGCTGCAACGGCAGGGGGATAAAGGGATTGGGCCGGGCCGGGGCCGGCAGGCGATCGTCGGTCATGCCCAGCACCCAGAGATGGTCGAATTCCAGACCGCCGGCTTCCAGCAGCCCGACCACCTGCAGGGGACCGCTGGCCGATTCCGGTTGAAAGGTGGTTTCCCGGGCCATGCGGCGCAGCAGGGCCACCGCCTCAGCTCCATCCACCGGCCCGGAGACGGCTTCCAGGGCCACCACCGCAGCCAGCAGGTTTTCCTTCCAGGCCTTGAGCCCCTGGAATTCCACACTCCCCAGGGGACGTTGGCCGGGCCAGCCGACCGCCAGCAGCAGCTCACTGAAACGACCGACCCATTCCCCCAAAGTGCGTTTGCGATTGTCCTGGAGCCGTTCGGCCAGGGTCTGCAGGACCCGGATGAATTCCGGCAACAGGGGACCTTGCTGCTCGTCACGCACCTCGGCCAGCAGGGTTTGCAGATAGGACAAGCTGAATGACAATTGCCGTTTGGCACGCAACCGCTGATCGAAGCGCGCCCGGGCCTGGGATTCGCTCTGACTGCCGGCCAGATAAGGGGTGCGCAGCAGGAAGCTGATGCGATCCAGGTCCAGGCGCTGACCGACATCCAGGATCTCCAGGGCTGCCGTGACCAGCCCCTGCTCTTCCAGGGAAGCCCCCAGGGAGAGACTGAAGCGCCCTTCCTGTTCCTCCAGCTGCAGCAGGGACTCGGGGTCGAGCTCCTCGCGGAACACCCGTTCCACCAGCAGGCGCCGCTGCTGCAGATCGACCACCACCACGCCGATATTCCCGGCACCCTTTTCCAGCAGACCGCGGGCCCAACGAGCGGCCGTGCGTACCTCTGCTTCCACATCGGTGCAGGGCACGCGCCGCGTGATGGCGGTCGCAGCAGAAAAACCTGTGGGGGGAGGAGCAGTCGCCTTTCGCCGATGGCCGCGCTCAGCCGCGCCGGCAATTCGGCCGGATCCAGCCAGTTGCCCTGCTCACAGGCGGCCCGATAGGCCCGGCGCCAGCGCAGAAAAGCCAAATGAGCGTCGCTCAGGGGCAGACCCTCCAGGTGACCGCCGTATTCCACCAGCAGCTGATGCGCCTCCTGGGCTCGGCGAGCAGTGGCCGGAACCTGCAGCAGGGCCAGCTCACTGCCGGCGACATCCTGCTCAATGATTTTCTCCCACAGCCGCAGCGACCCCTGGGGGGACAACAGCCCGGCATCTTCGTCCAGATCGGCCAGAGAGCGGTGCATCCAGGCGTCCAGACTGTAGAGCGCGGGGGTCCGCCACACCGTACGCTCTGTCTCGGTCATCCAGGCGTCGTAGCGGGTGCGCAGGCTGCGGGCCAGGCGTTTGTTGACGGTCAACACCAGGGCGCCGTCGGCCATAGCGGAGAACAGGGGGGTATAGGGATGGTTATTTGGGTCCATGAAGAGTCTTTCTTTCAAAACATCGATGCGGTACGTTTTTCATCGCATCCTCCAGAACTAAAACCGTCGGGTCTCGCCCCGACAGGCGACCTACTTTTTATTAAACGATAAAAAGTAGGCAAAAACCGTTTCCACTGGCGTGGGGCGCTGCTGTCACGACGGACAGTGGGTCCAACACCGTCGGCAATCTTGACACCATCAGCGCTTCGTAGCACCTCCACGTATGCGAGCGAGCAACACAGCTTCAACTATCGCAATCAAGACAACCTGTAATGGGGTT
>JARRKW010000552.1:0-1778 GCA_037387645.1 Desulfuromonadaceae bacterium | reverse complement strand
CTTTTTTCAGGGTCGCGGTGCCCAAGTCACCCTGTCCGACAGTCGCACCTCCGACCGGATCACCGGCCTGGAATCGTTGCACCCCCTGGGAGTCGCCTTCGATCTGGGGCACCACAGCGAGGCGCTTTTTTGCTCCGCCGATCTGGTGGTCGTCAGTCCCGGAGTGCCCCTCTCGGTCCCGGCGGTGGCGGCGGCTCTGGCCCCCGGCGTACCGGTCCTGGGCGAGGTCGAAATCGCTTTCGCCGAGTTCGGCGCACCCCTGGTGGCCATTACCGGGACCAACGGCAAATCCACCACCACCACCCTGATGGGCCGGATGTTTCAGCACTGGGGGAAAAAAACCTTTGTCGGCGGCAACCTGGGAACGCCATTGATCGAAGCGGCGGATGGCGAAGGCTGGGATTGGGGGGTGGTGGAGCTGTCTTCCTTTCAGCTCGAAGCCATCGATCGGTTCCATCCCCGGTATGCCCTGTTGCTCAACCTGAGCGAGGACCATCTTGACCGCTATCCCGACATGGATCAGTATGTGGCGGCGAAAATGCGGATGTTTGAGAACATGACGAGCGCGGATGTGGCCGTGCTGAACGCCGAGGATGTTCTGGTGCGGGAGGCGACCAGCGGCATCCGGCCGAGGCAGGTGCTGTTTTCCTCGGCGCGGACTCTTGAGCAGGGCATGGGCTTTGACGGCAGCCACCTGGTCTGGCGGCAAGGGGGAGTGGAAGAGCGGTTTCCGGTCGGGCAGCTGCGGCTGAAGGGGCTGCATAACCTGGAGAATGTCATGGCGGCCATGGTCCCGCCGCTGCTGGAAGGTTGTTCGGCGGCGACGGTCTGGCAGGCGGCCTGCGCCTTTGCCGGTCTGCCGCACCGCATGGTCGAAGTCCGGGTGCTGGACGGGGTTGCCTGGTACAACGACTCTAAGGGGACCAATGTCGGCAGCGTCCTGAAAAGTCTGGTCGGGCTGACCGCCCCGGTCACCCTGATTGCCGGCGGCAAGGACAAGGGAGGAGACTACGGCCCGTGGCTCAAGCCGGTCCGCGACAAGGTGGCCCACCTCATCCTTATCGGTCAGGCCGCCGACCGCATTGAGGCCGTGCTGGGCTCCATCACCGATACCCGGCGCGCCGCTACCCTGGAGGAAGCGGTGGCCCTGGCCCGGGAGCTGACCCCGACCGGCGGGTCGGTGCTGTTTTCCCCGGGCTGTTCGAGTTTCGACATGTTCAGCAGCTATGAGGAACGGGGCGATCTGTTCGCGCGTGCCGTTCTGGAATTGCCGCAACGAGAGGCGATTTGAGCATGGAAATGAGGAAGGATTTCGATACGACCATTCTGTTGCTGGCGGTGGTGCTCACCTGCTTCGGCATCGTCATGGTCTATTCCTCTTCCTCCATCATGGCCGAGAAACGTTATGCCGACGGCTTTTTCTTCCTCAAGCGGCAAGGGATCTACGCGATGGCCGGATTTCTGGTCATGGCGGGGACCATGCAGTTCAATTACCTCTATCTTCGCAAACTGGCGGTACCCCTGCTGTTCTTCTGTATCGGCCTGTTGGCCCTGGTGCTGATCCCCGGTGTCGGCAGCCATGCCGGGGGCGCCGCCCGCTGGATTCGGCTCGGCCCGGTTTCCATCCAGCCGGCCGAACTGGCCAAGCTGGGCCTGGTCATTTACATGGCCCATTCCCTGACGAAGAAAAAGGACCGGGTCAAAAGCCTGTCCAAGGGATTTATCCCCTATATGATCGTGCTGGCCCTGTTACTGGCCCTGTTGCTGCTGCAACCCGA
>JARRKW010000551.1:0-1781 GCA_037387645.1 Desulfuromonadaceae bacterium | reverse complement strand
TACCCGAAGGCTTCAACCTGTATATCTCAACAGACTGCAAACCATGACAAGAAAGAAAAAACGCATAATCGTCGCCATGAGTGGCGGCGTCGATTCCAGTGTGACGGCCGCTCTGCTCAAGGAGCAGGGGCATGAGGTCATCGGTCTGACCATGCAGCTCTGGGACTACTCCTCCTTTACCGATCAGCATGGCGAGACTTTCGGTTCCTGCTGTTCCCTCGATGACGTCCATGATGCCCGGCGGGTGGCCGATGAACTGGGCATCCCCTTTTATGTGGTCAATTTCGAAAAACATTTTCAACGTCAGGTGATCGAACGTTTCTGTGACGACTATTTTTCCGGCCGTACCCCCAATCCCTGCGTGCTCTGCAATCAGGTTCTCAAGTTTGAGCTGTTGCTGCATCGGGCCCGGGAGTTGGAAGCCGACTATCTGGCTACCGGACACTATGCCCGCATCGAACGGCAGCAGGCGCGCTGGTCGCTGCGCAAGGGGCTCGATCCGTCCAAGGATCAGAGCTACTTCCTCTATACCCTGACCCAGGCGCAAATGGCGCAGGTGCTTTTTCCCCTGGGTGGCCTGACCAAAGAAGAGGTGCGCCTGGAAGCCAGCCGGCTCAAGCTGCGGGTTGCGGAAAAGGCCGAAAGTCAGGATATCTGTTTTGTGCCCGACGGCGATTATGTCCGCTTTCTCGAAGAAGAACGGGGCAGCGGCCAGCTCGATGGTGACATCGTCCATGTTTCCGGTCAGGTCCTCGGCCGCCACCAGGGCACCTACCGTTACACTATCGGTCAGCGTAAAGGCTTGGGGCTGTCCTGGTCCGAGCCGCTCGATGTGGTCGGCATCGATGTGGCCAAGAAACAGGTGCTGGTGGGGGAGCAGCAGCATCTGGCCGTGGCCGAGTTGAAGGTGCGGGAGGTCAACTGGATCATGCTGCCGCCGACCGAACCGCTACGCTGCCGCTGCCGCATCCGTTACCGCCATCAGGAAGTGCCGGCCACCGTCACCCCCCTGGCCGACGGCCGCGCCCGGGTGCGACTGGATACGCCCCAGCGGGGGGTGACTCCGGGGCAGGCGGCGGTGTTCTATGAGGGCGACCGGGTACTCGGCGGAGGGTGGATCGAGTGAGCCGTACCGTTGCCATCGCCACCCTCGGCTGCAAGACCAATCAGTTCGAGTCGGCGGCTATGGAAGAACGGCTGCAGCAGGCCGGTTTCGAGGTGATTCCCTTCAACCGGGGGGCCGCCCTGGTGATTATCAACACCTGCACCGTGACGGCTGCCACCGATGCCCAATCGCGCAACCTGATCCGTCGGGCCCGGCGCTTCAACCCCCACTGCCGAGTGGTGGTCACCGGCTGCTATGCCCAGATCGATCCCGAACGCCTGCGTCAATTACCCGGAGTGGTGCTGGTGCTGGGCAACGCCGAGAAGAAGGATTTTCTCCAGTATCTGGAACAGGATGCCCGGGAGCCGCGGGTGGCGGTTTCGGACATTGCCGCCGAAACGGTAGCCACCCCCCTGCATCTGACCAGCTTCGCCGAGCACAGCCGGGCCTTTCTGCAGATTCAGAACGGTTGCGACGCCTTCTGTTCCTACTGCATTATTCCCTATGCCCGTGGCCGCAGCCGCTCGGTTCCCGCCGACGACATTTTGTGCCAGGTGACCACCCTGAGCGAGCAGGGCTATGCCGAAATCGTCCTGACCGGCATCCATATCGGCGGTTACGGCCAGGATCTGGATCCCGGCCTGTCGCTTTTGCAGCTCATCGAACGCATCGAACA
>JARRKW010000550.1:0-1786 GCA_037387645.1 Desulfuromonadaceae bacterium | reverse complement strand
TTCATCGTTTCCAGACTATCGACAATCTGCCGCGCTACGATGTTTTTAACGGACTTGTACGATCCGTCGGGACTGATCATACCGACGATAAAGCATTCCTCCGCTTCCGTTACCGTCACCATCCCGACCACCCGTCGCTTGTGGTAATCCAGGTCGATCCAGTGCAGCTTACCGGCCTCGGGATCGATGCGCTGCAATTGATCCATGGCATATACCAGTTCCGCACCGGTACACTCGAAGCCATGGGACGGAACGCGCCCCCGCATGGCGATGATGAAGCCCTGGGAATCAACCACAAAAGCCGCCTCAGAACGTGTCACCTGCATACACCAGGCGATGCAATCATCCCAGGAAACAAAGGATTCCTTGGGCGGCGCCACGGAATCCTGCAATGGGGCCTCGTAACCGCTCTTTTTTTCCTCGGGCATCGCCGCAGGCGGGCTCGGCTCAACCCGGGGCAACATCCGGACATAACTGGACCCGGTCCCGCCGGCTTCCTCCCGACCCGCTTGCGATGTTTTTGTCACGAGGGTGGCGAGAATCTTTTTGGCTTCCTGCAAATTATACGAGTTCACGCTGAGGTCTCTCATCCTCTTCTCCCATTTCGCCGCCATAATTTTGCATTAGCGTTTTAACTTCCGTGGTCAGGATTTCAAACCGCATGGCCTCCGGTGGATACTTGCCGGGCAGGAATGCGACCGGCAAGCCTTTCTCGCTGGCGTAATGAAATATTTCCGCCCGCGGGATATAGGTTTCCAGGACAGCGGCCAGAGAAGACCAGGCGGTATTCATCACCCCAAAAGACACATCCTGATTCATTTGCACCATGGTGGGCAGAATGCCGAGCAATTCCAATCTCTCGTTTTCCTGTTCCTTGACATGCTGCAGCACCCGTAGCGTCTGACCGATAGAGCGCAGCGCCAATGGTTCCGCTTGCAGCGGCAGCAAGGTAAAGTTGCTGGCTGCCAAAGCGGCCCGCGTCACCGACCCCAGTCCCGAGGGGGTATCGATGATAATGTAACGGAACCGATGCTGGACCGCTTCGAGGATCCCCTGCAGAGCGCTGGAGCTGCGCAGGACGCTCTCATAAGCGTTAATATCAAGGGGATCGAGACAGCCCCGGGCCAGAATAGACAAGGCCGGCAACTTGGTCTGGATGATGACATCATCGATCGCAACATTCTCGACAATATGCTCCGCCAAGCCCCGCCATTCGGTATCATTTCGCGCCAGGGAAAACCCGATGGCGCCAAGGGGATCAACGTCGATGAGCAGAGTGGAATCACCAGCCTCTGCCATAGCTACAGCCAGGTTCAAAGCCACGGTCGTTTTTCCTGTGCCACCTTTGGCACTGACGATGGAAATAATATTTGCCATAGTTACACCATTATCCTTCATGCTCCCGACGACTAACCGGTCAGGTTCCGCATTCTGTGCAGGCAGTCCACTCACCCCTGGCCTGCCCACACTTTCCGATGATCCTACAGGAGGCTGTCGAACTTACCCTGACTCGACGGTAAAACCGACTGATCGGTCCATAAATCCGATAATTTTCGCCAAATAGACCCTGCTATTCGCGCTCAATTTCTCGAAATTCTGGTCTCGAACATCCAATTTTTCGTTTCGATCCAGAAAGTCCGACAGACTCCTAGTGGCCCGTTCGGTTAATCGTGACGCATAATTCTGAGTCATTTTGGTTGCTGCCAAGGCGTGCCGATGCAGGCCTAGCCAGCGTTAAGCCAAAGAGGCAGAACGCAGGCAGCGGGCAAAAGGGCCAGAATTAAAG
>JARRKW010000549.1:0-1792 GCA_037387645.1 Desulfuromonadaceae bacterium | reverse complement strand
CGTTACCTGCTCCACCGGGCGGTAGCCCAGCAAAGCGAGCTCTTCCTGCAACGCTGCGGAACTCAGGCTCAAGCCCGGGTACAATTCCAGAGCTCGGGCATAGACCTTGGACGGGATGGCGAAACGCTTGCCTTCAAAGCGATCGCGGACATTGACATCGAGATACCGGACCCCCGCCGCCGCCAGCAGCACCAGTATCAGGCCACCCAGGGCCAGACCTTTCCATTTTCGCTGTTTTTTCCGACTTCTGGCCATCTATCTCTCCAAGTTCGCTTGTTTTTCCCGCCTAAGATGCGGCGGAGACGCCCCAAAGTCAACCTCCTTCTGATGTTTACAACGGAAATCAGGCTTGATCCGGACAAAAATCCCGTCACAAAACGCCCCTTCCTCGACACCAACCCGGTTTTGCGATTGCCGCCCTTTTGCCAAGAACTCCCCAAGGCGTGCGAAAACCGTCGGGACCCGCCCCGCCAGGCAAGCCAAAGTGCAAAACGAGGCCCAAAGGCAGGATGCTGCGATGGCTTCGTCAGCTGAACCGGCCATTGCAGAAGCGGTTTCAGCCGCGAAAATCGCGGCTGAAAGACATTTCTACGGCTTGGCCTCTGGGAAGGTCTTGTTAATCGAATATCGCTGAATAGGTGGGGAGGCAACAAAATTCTTCCGGCCTCCGCGGCAGGCGGAGGCCGGAAAAAGCGGTTTCGTCAGTGTCCGCTACCACTCATACTGCTCAGCATGGGGCGGGGGGTCTTGCCGGTTTGCGGAGGCAGCACCGGATGAACAACGGTCGGTTGCTCCCCGCTGAGGGTCCGCAGAAAAGCTGTGATTTCGCCGGCTTCGCCGTCCGACAGTTCAATGCCCAGTTGGGACGAACCCATGATGCGAACGGCGTCGAGCAGACTCCAGACCCTGCCCGAATGAAAGTACGGCGGGGTCAGGGCGATGTTGCGCAGGGACGGAGAACGGAAGACATATTCGTCCCCTTCGGTGTGGGTGACCTTGAAACGCCCAACATCATCCTTGGGCAGGATGTCGGCTTCGGGTTTTTCGATCACGCCGAAGGGGAAATATCCCATCCCTCCCAGATTGACGCCATTGTGACAACTGACACAGCCCTTGTCGAGGAAAAGTTCCAGCCCCTCCTGCTCGACCCTGGAAAGAGCCTGTTCTTCCCCTTCGAGGAAACGATCGAAGGGGGCATTGGGAGTGAGCAGGGTCGCTTCGAACACCTCAATGGCCTTGGCCATATTGTCAAAGGAAACGGGCTCCTTCTCCTCGGGAAAGGCCTTTTGGAACAGCTCCACATACTCGGGCATACTGTTCAGGGTCCGCAGCACCTGTTCCGGCGTGTTGTTCATCTCGACCGAGGCCTGCACCGGCCCCTTGGCCTGCTCGGCTAGGTCCTTGGCCCGTCCGTCCCAGAACTGGGCCAGATTGAACACGGCATTGAAGGTGGTGGGTGCATTGCGCGGCCCGCGCTGCCAACCGTGGCCGACCGAGGTTTCCTGCATGTCGGCGCCGGCCAGCCCGACATTGTGGCAGGTCTGGCAACTGATCAAACTCGAGGCCGAAAGCCGGGGCTCGAAATAGAGCATGCGCCCAAGCAGCAGTTTTTCCGCGGTGGCGGGATTGCCGGGCAAAACCGGCGCCGCCACCGGAATCGGTTCGAAATAACGTTGGCTCTGGACAGCGAGGGATTCCTCGTCGGCCCAGCAGAAACCCGCGACCCATGTCACCAGACTCAGTAAAAAAAGAATTTTGCGCAGCATCGATGGTGGCCTCCTGAAAGGGTTAA
>JARRKW010000548.1:0-1823 GCA_037387645.1 Desulfuromonadaceae bacterium | reverse complement strand
CTGCTCCTGCGCAGCCATTTCGCTCCGGAAACCCCTGATCTGGTGACCACCGACCCAACCCGCCTGCAACAGCTGCTGTCCAATCTGGTCAGCAATGCCATCAAATTCACCGAAAAGGGTAGCATCGACATCCACATCGGTCCCGAAGACTCGGAAAGCTCGGATTCAAAGTGTCATCCGGCTCTGCACATCGCCGTCAGCGATACCGGCATCGGCATCCCCGAGGAACATCTCGAACACATGTTCGCTTCCTTCTCCCAGCTCGACGGATCGGTTACCCGCCGCTACGGCGGCACCGGTCTGGGACTGGCTATCTGCCGCGAACTGGTGACCCTGATGAACGGTCGGATCTGGACCGAGAGTGTCGTTGATGCCGGCAGCACCTTCCACTGCATCATTCCTGTCGCCCTCGAACAGGGGCGGGCCATGGAGAAACCCCAAAAGGCGACGAGCCTTCCGCAACCGCTCAACTCGCCCCGAAACATCCTGTTGGCGGAAGACAATTTCGTCAATCAACGCTTGGCGGCCAAAATTCTGGAACAGGCGGGGCATCGGGTACGCCTGGCCAACAACGGGGCCGAAGCCCTGCTGGCTCTGGAGCGGGAAGACTGTGACCTGGTCCTGCTGGATGTACAGATGCCCGAACTGGACGGACTGGAGACAACCCGCATTATCCGTGACGGGTCCATTGAAGGAATTGATCCGAACATTCCGATAATCGCCCTGACGGCCCATGCCATGCAGGGCGATGCCCAACGTTTTCTCGATGCCGGCATGAACGGTTACCTGGCCAAACCCATCGACCGGCAGGAGTTGCTCAACACCATCGCCAATATGACGGCGGGAAGGCACGAGCAAACCCAACCGAGCATCGACATGGACGAGTTGCTGAACCGCCTGGACAACAACCGACAGATTATTTACGAAACCTGGAAAGTTTTTTCCGAAAACGCTCCTGAACTGCTGCAAAAGATTTCCACCAGTTTCGAAACCAACGACAGAGAACGGGCAATGCAACTGGTCCATTCCCTCAAGGGGGCCGCCGCCAACATCGGCGCAACTCGGCTACAGCAGGTTTCCGCGCGCCTGGAACAGACCCTCCGGGAAACCGGCATTGAAGACGGCAAATCCCTGTGGAACGATTTTATCCGGGAATTCGAGCAGGCCCTCGCCTATCTCGAAAAACATCTGGAGGAATAAATATTTTTCCGCCCTGAGGGCCAATTGCAAAGTCTGACCGTCGCGGATCCAAATGTCTGGCCAGACCAACTTTTCCGGTTGGAGAGGATAGGCAAAACCGATTCGCGCCGACGATTTAAACCAGAAATGTTCCCGGTTCTGTGTTGTCAGCACGACAGCCCATGAATCAATCATCGAAGGGAGACAGACATCATGCTACGTATTCTGATCGTTGAAGACGATTTCACCAGCCGCCGCCTGCTGCAGCTTATGCTCGCCGCCTACGGTACATCCGACATCGCCGTTGACGGCGTCGAAGCCCTGCAGGCTTTCGACCAGGCCCACGCCGAGAAGGCGCCCTACGAGTTGATCTGTCTGGATATTATGATGCCGAAAATGGATGGCCAGGAAACATTGAAACAGATGCGGGCCAAGGAAAAAGCCATGGGCATCGACCCTCAATACGAGGCCAAGATCCTTATGACCACCTGTGTCGATTCACCCCGCTCCGTTATTGAAGCCTATTATCGCGGCGGCTGTACTTCCTACCTGGTAAAACCCATTGAAAAGAACAAACTGTTGGGGCTGCTGGAGGAACTCGACCTGATCCCCTCCTCGCAACAGCCCGCTCAGGCTGAAAATTG
>JARRKW010000547.1:2482-3157 GCA_037387645.1 Desulfuromonadaceae bacterium | reverse complement strand
GGTTGCTGGCAAGGCGTGCCGATGCAGGCCTAGCCAGCGTTAAGCCAAAGAGGCAGAACGCAGGCAGCGGGCAAAAGGGCCAGAATTAAAGGATAGGATTAGCCGAACGGGTCACTAGGTGTAGAATATGGATCATGGATTCACTTTTAACAACCGGGTCGCAGCTGTGAGGTGGTCGATTGGACGGGAAAGTCCATAGGTTTGTTCACATAGGCAACCATCCGAAAATATGATCCTGATTTGAAAACATCCGAGATGGATTGTCCTGAATATGAAGGCCGGTTTTTTTATTCAAGGAGGTTTGATAATTGCAATAAGTGTTTGCTGATGTTTCTGTCCCTTAAGGGAGTTGGGTATGAGTGACCTGGCCGACATTCTGAAAAGCCTGGCCGAAGGCCGGATTCCCGACACTGTGCCGGAAGACTGCGAACATGGTGAACAGGTCCGGGCGCTGGTCAATTATTTGGAGCAGTTAAGTCAATTTGTTGGCGCGTTGGCCCGTGGTGATCTGGATGCCGGTTTGCGGCTGCCCGGAAGAATGGCCGGAAATCTGAAAGGGCTGCACGCCAATCTGCGTCATCTGAGTTGGCAGACCCAGCAGGTGGCGGACGGTGATTTCAGCCAGCGGGTGGAATTTCTGGGGGGATTTTCCGAAGCCTTCAACAGCATGGTGGA
>JARRKW010000547.1:0-2421 GCA_037387645.1 Desulfuromonadaceae bacterium | reverse complement strand
CCTCAAGGCCTACATTGACGCCACGGATAAGGTTCTAGACGCTACGAAAACTGCTCCCGAACTGAGTGAGCGCCTGACGGCTTATCGGAAGAAGCTGAAAATCGACTTTCTGTTGGAAGATATTCCGGGTCTGTTGGCGGAATCGCTGGATGGGACCGAACGGGTCAAAGAAATCGTGCAGGATTTGCGCAATTTCTCCAGGATTGATGCCGCCGAAACGGCCGAAGTCGATTTGAACCAGTGCCTGGAAAGTACCCTCAGTCTGCTTCGCAATGGACTGGAAAAACCCATCGATTTGATCCCCGAATTGGGTGAGATCCCGCAGATTCCCTGTCAACCGCAAGAGCTGAACCAGGTTTTCATGAATCTGCTGCAGAACGCTGTCCAGGCCATCGAGGGGGTAGGGGGTGTTCGGGTGCGGACCTTCAGTGAGCCGCAGCATGTCCTGGTGGAGATTGCGGATAGTGGTTGCGGCATGTCTCCGGAGCGGCTGGACAGGATTTTCGAACCGTTTTTCACCACCAAGCCGGTCGGTCAGGGAACCGGACTGGGGTTGTCCATCTGTTATGAGATCATCAAAAAACATGGCGGCACGATTCAGGTGGAAAGCGCGCCGGGCAAAGGTTCCACCTTTCGATTGCGGTTGCCGCTGACGCCGCCGGATTCTGCCGATGTGATTTGATTGCAGGGCTGTGCCCCACGGGAAGCCCGTATCGTTCTATAAAAAAAGATTGTGAATAAAATGTCGGGCCGTTTTCTCCTCAAAACGGCCCATTTTTTTGCGTGTGCATCGGCGGGTTTCTATAGGTTTCTTTCCCCGGTCGTTCAATGCGGCCGTTCTCGCTCCTTTCAGCCCTTCAACCCGACATCTTTGGCCAGTCGCTCCCAGGCCGGCAGGCTGCGTTCGATGACAGACTGCTCCATACAGTAGGCGATACGGAAGAAGCCGGGGGCACCGAAGCCGGTGCCGGGGACGAGCAGAATATGCTGCTGCTGGGCCTGCTTGACGAAGGCGACATCGTCGGCCAGGGGGGAGACGGGAAAGAGATAAAAGGCGCCCGCTGGTTTGACCATGGAGAAGCCGAGGGCGGTCAGGTGCCGGTACAGCAGATCCCGTTTCTGCCGGTAGGCCTCGATGTCGACACTTTCCCGTTGCAGCTTAGCCACCAGCCGTTGACACAGGGCCGGGGCGTTGACAAAGCCCAGCACCCGGTTGCAGAACACCGCGCCCTCCATGAAGCGTTCGACCTCGGTCATTCGAGGGTTGGCGGCCAGGTAGCCGATGCGTTCGCCGGGCAGGGCCAGATCTTTGGAGTGGGAGGTGACAATGATGGCGTTGCGAACGCAGTGGAAGATGCCGGGAACCTCGATGCCGTCATAGACCAGGCGGGCATAGGGTTCATCGGAAATGACAAAGAGGGTGCGGCCCAACTCCCGTTCCTTGCGTTCCAGCAGTTGGCCCAGCCCCTTCAGGTCCGCTTCGGGATAGACGACGCCGGTGGGATTGTTCGGGTTGTTGACGATAATGGCCCGGGTTTGGGGACCGATGGCCGCCTCGATGGCGGCCAGGTCGAGCTGGAAGCTGTTCCGGTCGGTCCAGACTTCCTTGCTGATGCCGCCATGGTTGTCGATATAAAATTTGTATTCGACGAAGTAGGGGGCGAGAATAATGACCTCTTCGCCGGGGTTGAGGATGGTTTTGAGGACCACGTTGAGGGCGCCGCCGGCGCCGCAGGTCATGACGACCTGTTCGGCCCGGACCGGTTGCGGCGATTTTTCACTCAGAATTTCGGCCACCGCCGCCGGGCAGGGGATGGTTGGCCAGTTGCAGCAGCTCCCGATGAAAGGCCGGGGGCGGTTCCACCGCGGGATTGCCGATGGTGAAATCGAAGACGTTCTCGGCGCCGTGCAGTTTGCTCAGCCGGGCGCCCTCTTCGAACATCTTGCGGATCCATGAGGCTTTTTCGATGCACTGCTGCACCTTGACGGATATGCTCATAACGCTCTCCTGGGGTAATGACAAGGGGGAAATGGGAGTTTAGCCGGGCGCTGATCCGCGGTCAAGAATTAACCCCTGGCCAAGAACGGTGAGCAATGCCGGTCGCCATTGCAGCAAACCCTTTCGGGATCGCCCATGCGAAGGAGCCGCCTGAATTTCCATTGATTTTTGTCGGTCGATGGGCTAAGTTTTTCGTCCATTTAGATTTCTGCGAAAGGGGGCAGCTCCATGGTGGATAAAGACCTCGACGGTCTACGGCAACAGATCGATGCCATCGATGACAATATTCTCGCCCTGCTCAATCAGCGCGCCGAGGTGGTGATTGAAGTCGGCAAAACCAAGGTCGACAAGAGCAAGGAATTTTATGTGCCGAGTCGGGAACGGGCGATTTACGAGCGGTTGACCGCCAATAATCCGGGACC
>JARRKW010000546.1:0-1828 GCA_037387645.1 Desulfuromonadaceae bacterium | reverse complement strand
GAGGGAGTCGACAAAATTCAACTCGCTCCGGTCATCCGCATAGAAATAACTCGGTTCTCCGGTTTTTTGGGGGGGTGACACGGCTTTGCTCGGTTGCCGCCGCTCTTCCTTTTCGATCAGGGTTTCAACACTGATCGGCTTTGGCTGGGAGCCCAGATGAAACAGCCGCGTGCGAAAATCGAGGTAAAACTGCCGAATGGTATGCATTACGGGGTGCTGCTGGGGCACCCGTAGAAAAAACTGATCGAACCCCAGCACCAGCAACAAGGAAAAGACTATCCAGAAGAGTGTACGAATAAAAGGTTTAGATTTCATCGTTGAGCCGCATCCGAATCCTGTCACAGCCATAGCGCTCATCCCGGCATCAGGCCGGGGAAAACCGCTCCCCCCGTTTTCCGCTACCCGGTGAAAAACCCGGAGCCGGTCTCCCGCAACGCCGCCATTCTAGGCAACGGCAACAAACAAAAGCAAGCACTAATCGTCTCCGGCGAAATTCAAACCGGCGCGGTTTCCTTCGCCCAGGAATTATGGTAAGGTGCGCCACCATTCATTCGAGGAGTTTTGTTCATGTCTGAAGAGATTTACGATGTCTTGATCGTCGGTGGCGGTCCGGCCGGTCTCACCGCCGGCCTCTATACCTCCCGCGCCAAACTCAAGACTCTGCTGGTTGAACGCATGATTCTGGGCGGCCAGGTCATGACCACCACCCGGGTTGAGAACTATCCCGGCTTCCCCGGCGGCATCGATGGCCCCGACCTGATGCTGAAGTTTCAGGAACATTGCCAGGAGTTCGGTCTGGAAGTCAGAACCGGCGAGATGCAGGGGTTGGTCGATCGGGGCGAGGTCAAGGCGGCGCAGATTGATGGCGAGGAAGTACTGGCCCGCACCGTCATTATCACCACCGGGGCCGAACCGGCCAAACTCCAGGTGCCCGGCGAAGACCAGTTTGTCGGCCGCGGGGTTTCCTACTGTGCCACCTGCGACGGCGCCTTTTTCCGCAATGCCACCATCGCCATTGTCGGCGGGGGGGATACCGCCGCCGAAGAAGCCCTGTTTCTCACCCGCTTTGCCGAAAAGGTCTATCTGATCCATCGCCGCGATCAGCTACGGGCCACCAAAATTCTGCAGGAACGGGTCTTTGCCTGCGACAAGATCGAACCCCTGTGGAACAGCACAGTGGAAGAGGTTATCGGCGACAACAGTGGCCTGAAAAGCATCCGCCTCAAAGACCGACAAAATGGTGCAATCCGCAGCCTCGAACTGGAAGGACTGTTTATCGCTATCGGGGTCATCCCCAAAGCCCACTTTCTGGCCGACATTCTGGACCTGGATACCAACGGTTACATCCTGACCGATGACGAATGTCGCACCTCCATGCCCGGGGTATTCGCCGCCGGCGACGTGCGGAAAAAAATTCTCAAACAGATCGCCACCGCCGTGGGCGACGGCGCCGTTGCCGCCATCATGGCGGAAAAATATCTGCTGGACCAGGAATAACCCGCCATAATCGAAATCGCCCTGCTCCCCTGGGGAGCAGGGCGATTTCGAACCTTCTTCTTCGCCCTGCCAACACCGCACTCCTCACGGAGCCGGATTCAACGGACCTACTCCAACCCGGTCAGATATTTGATGTACTGCAACCGCTCATGATGCTTCGGTTGTTTACTGATCTGCTGGCGGAGACGCCCCCGCATATCACAGAGCTTTTCGAAACCATGCTCGCTCATCCAGCTCTCCAGCTGCGACTTCATGCAACCGATCTGTTCCAATCCGTTGAGATAGAGGGTGGAACAGACCTGCGCCACCTTGGCTCCCGCCAGAATCGCCT
>JARRKW010000545.1:0-1829 GCA_037387645.1 Desulfuromonadaceae bacterium | reverse complement strand
CGCTTCATCAACAGCCCGGAAGCGGTGAAACGGGTTTCCATCGTCAATCCGGACATTGCCGACATCGTCATTATTTCGCCGAAACAACTTTACGCCTACGGCAAGCAACCGGGCTACACCACGGTTCTGCTCTGGCAGGATTCCTCCAGCAAAATCCTGCTCGACCTGGTGGTTTCCCTCGATCTGACCGCCCTGAAGGAAAAACTGTACGAACTGTATCCCAACGAACCGATCCGGGTGCACGGCTCAGAAACGGGGGTGGTCCTTTCCGGCACCGTTTCCGGCCCCGAGGTGGTTGAAGAAGTCCTGCGGCTGACCCGCACCTTCCTGCCGCGGCAGGCCAAAGCGAAAAACAGCGACGGCGGCACCGGAACCTCTGGTGACGGCATCACCAATCTGCTGCGGGTCGGTGGAATCCAGCAGGTTCTGCTGGAGGTGCGCTTCGCCGAAGTGACCCGTAATTCCGACAAGGATTGGCAGGCGGGACTTGGTCTCGACAACCTGGGCAACGATTTCCGGGGTGCCTTCGGCGTTAATAACATCTTCGCGCCGGCGGGAAACGCCTCGTTCGATGCCCTGCTCCACAATCCGAGTTCCCTGCTGTTTAATTTCGCTGACAATGCCCCCAACGTTTTTGTGCAGATCGACAACTTCAAGGCGGCCCTGCACATGCTCGAAGTCGAAAAACTGGCCCGGGTGCTGGCCGAGCCACGCCTGATCACCCAAAGCGGTAAAGAAGCCAGTTTTCTGGCCGGCGGCGAGTTCCCCATCCCGGTCCCCCGTGACGATGGGGAAATATCCATCGAGTTCAAAGAGTTCGGCGTGGCCCTCCGCTTCACTCCCATCATCCTGAGTGACGGCAAAATCAGTCTGCGGGTCGCCCCCAGCGTCAGCCAGATCAGCTCCACCAGTTCCATTCCGGCCGGCATCGTCGGCGCTGACTTCATTGCCCCGTCGTTCGCCACCCGCAAACTGGATACCACGGTGGAGCTTTACGACGGTCAGACCATTGCCCTGGCCGGCCTGCTGCAGGATGAACTGCGCGAACAGGTAAACAAAATCCCCGGCCTGGGAGATCTGCCCATTCTCGGTCAGTTGTTCCGCAGCACCTCCTATCAACAACAGAAAACCGATCTGCTGATCGCGGTCACGCCGCATCTGGTCAAGCCGGTCAAGGAAGGGGAACTTCTCTTCCCCGGAGAAAATATGAATCCGCCCAACGCCTACGAATTCTACCTGGAAGGAAGATTTGAAGGCCGGCGCCAACAGGACCAGTCCAGCGAAAAAAATCAACATTCTCTTTTCCGTCCCAGCCTGTCCCGCGGAGAGGGGGGACTGGAAGGAACCTTCGGTCATGAGCCGGTCCAGAATCCACAGAAGGAGGAAGAGCCATGAAACTGAGCTTCTTACTGTTACTGGTCGGTATCACCGTCACGGGCTGCAGTACGGCCAAGGAAACCTATATTCTCGACCGTGAATTCGGACGGGCGCAGATCGCCAGCTGGGACAAAATGATCGCTTATCCCGAAGCCCAATGGGCCGACCGGCAACCGGAAGGTCTGGCCGGCATTCATGCCGAACCGGCCATGGAAGTGTATCATCACTCCTTCCAGAAGGCACCGACTCCGGCCGACGTGATTCAATTGGGCATCGTCAACGATTGATCACAGGATGAAAACATCATGATTTCAGGTCCAAACAAGGAAAACGGCGGCGCCGTGGTTGAATTCGCAGTGGTATTGCCCCTGCTGCTACTGGTGGTTTTCGGCATCATTGAGTTTGGCTTGCTGCTCTACAACAAGGCCATGATCACCAATGCCAGCCGTGAG
>JARRKW010000544.1:0-1841 GCA_037387645.1 Desulfuromonadaceae bacterium | reverse complement strand
CTGAAATTCCCGTGCCCGTGTCGGAGACCGCTATATACACATGCCCCTCATCGCTCCAGCTGCGCACCCTGATGGTTCCCTTATCTTCCATGGCCTGGGCAGCATTGACCAAAAGATTTAGAAATACCTGGCTCAACTGCTGGGGAAAACATTGTATTTGCGGAATATCGTTGAACTCCCGCTCGAGGGTGGCGACATATTTGATCTCGTTACAGGCAATATTAATGGTGTTCTCCAGGGTCTGGTTCAGGTCCACCAGGGTGAAATCAGTCTGATCGAGTCGGGAGAACGTCTTTAAGCTCTGCACGATTTGTTTGACCCGATCAGCACCGTCCAGACACTCGGCTATGAGGTCGCTCGCATCCTCGGCAATAAAATCGATCTTGAATTTTTTACGCATGGCCGCCAGCTCCTCACTGTTGGGCAGATCGGCCTTCCGGACAGCCTCCCCCTCCACCGTAATGAATTCAGTCAGCCGGTCTATATATTTCCTGAGGCTGGCCAGGTTACTCATGATGAAGCCCATCGGATTATTGATTTCATGGGCCACCCCTGCGGCCAATTGCCCGATGGAGGCCATTTTCTCCTGCTGTACCAAATATTCCCTGGCCTGCTGCAATTTTTCTTCTGTTTTTCTAATCTCAGTGATGTCCTTGAGAATCACCAGGGTGCCGGGATATTTGTAACTGATATCCTGCATGGGACGAAAGCGGGCCAACACCTGGCATTCATTCCCATCCGGCAACTCAACGAGATATTCATGATCCATTTCGGTCCCGGTTGCCTGAAAGCGGCCCAACTCCTCCGCCAGCCACGGAAAGGGTTTCCTGTCCTCGGACTGGGAATAATAATACCCTCCCGATTTCGCCCCGGGATCGATCATTTGCGCGCCGGCATGGTTCATATGAACGATGCGCCTGCTGTCATCCAGCAGAAAAACAGCCGTCGGCAAACTCTCGAAAATAGTCAGAAATTTATTCTTCTCATTGGTGATCTGGCGATTGGTCTCCTGCAGCTCGCCAATGGCGAGATTCATGGTCTCGCTGCGGCCCCATTCCGTGCAAAATGCAATTTCAACCCGGTCGAAAATACGTTCGATGAACCGGGCATACAGCGCCCCATCATTCCGGTCGCCGTTGGCAGCCCCCTGTCCGGCTGCTTGCGAGGCCGGGAAGGTCTTGCGAAGCAAATCGAGATAGGTTTGCCGGTAATACTTCATTAACCCCATAAACATGGCAAGCGTTATCCCGCGCGATCGATGTCTCTGGGCCTCAAGGACACCGAAAGCGGCGACGGGATCGGCGACAAAGGTATCTTCAGGGCCCAGCTCCCAGGGATCTTCCGAGAGAGCAAGTGCCGAGGTGATGGAGTCGGTCAATCCAACAATGGACACCCGCCAGGCTTCTTCAAGGGTCGAAGTATAGAGGCTGTAATCCCTCTCCACGGCATAATCGCGAATACGGCACATCAACCACATTTCGTTCTCTTTAAGAAGTTTTTCCAAAGGATGCATGGAACAGCTCCTTCCCGCTTGTCGGGGCCTTACTCGGCAAGGAAAACAGCAATGATCGACTGCGATAAGGGACACTTGAAACAGTATAACCCATATTAAATGCGGAACCTGAGAATCGAAAAGATTTCCCTATGGGTTGACCAGGAGATGTGGAATGGGAAAAGAGATATACGCAATCGCGCCGTGCGTTTCCGGCCGTTTCCACGACTGCGGCCCCTTCAGTAGCGGTGCTGATGAGATGGGCATGGGGAAGGGGTTCAGATTAACGGTAGACGAAAGGCCGGGCCGGGTGGGCATGCAACCTGCGCCGGCCAACGACCTTTTTATA
>JARRKW010000543.1:0-1856 GCA_037387645.1 Desulfuromonadaceae bacterium | reverse complement strand
GCCAGCAGCAATGCTATAATGAGATGTCGCAAAACCAGCACCAGAGGGGCGGCACAGGTCAAACGCAGGGTAACGAGAGTACGCAACCGGAGCGAGGGGGAAAGTCCGGTTGCCGTAGAAGTTTTCATGAATTATGCGGGCGAAACTCACCTTGCCGAGCAAAGCGGTACTGCGATTAGGTACTCACGGATTCGCCGCAATGACACCAGGAGCGGCACCCGAGTCGAAGATTTCGACAGGGCTGTCAGGACAGCTATCACCTCCATAGAGCCCGGACCTGCTGCCCACAAAAAAGGCAAGGGCACGGGTAGCATGCTTTTTTCTCCGCCAAATCCACCGGGCAAATACCCTGTTCTTGCTTTCGACCTAAGCACTCCCGCAACAAACAATCACCCAAAAAAGATCTTTCTTTTCAGACATTTAAAGAAACAAAAAAGAATCCCAAGCCGCTGGCTCTCCACCTGAACCAACCCCATGGCGAAGCTTTTGCAATCGGATCTTCCCATGGACAACGCTGTCCGCTTGCCGCTCCCACTCAACGATGCGCTGGGACTGATTTAACTCTGAGTAGGTATTCGGAAAGGATCAGACCTTGGCCAACCGACCGAAAATCCGGGAACTGCTCGACGAGAGCGCCTGTACCCACAATAAATCGAAGCAGACCAGCTGCAATGCCCCGACGCCGGGCGCCACCACCGGCGGCTGCGCTTTCGAAGGCGCCCAGATCTCCCTTTTCCCCTATGCCGATGCCGCCCATCTGGTCCATGGCCCCATCACCTGCCTCGGTGCCTCCTGGGAAACCCGCACCACCCAAACCAGCTATCCGGGGCGGGACCATACCCAGATGGGCTTTACCACCGCCATTACCACCAAGGATGTGGTTTTCGGCGGCGAACAGAAACTGCTCGATGCCATCACTACATCGTGGCACAGTATGCCCCCGAGGCCATTTTCGTCTACGCCACCTGTGTCACCGCCCTGATCGGCGACGACATCGATGCGGTCTGCCGGCATGCGGCGAAACTTTATGGTATCCCGATGGTGCCGGTGCACGCCCCCGGTTTCGTCGGCGGCAAGAACCTCGGCAGCCGCCTGGGCGGCGAGGCGGTCCTGATGCACCTCATCGGCAGCGCGGAACCGGCAACCAGCACGCCCTTCGACATCAATCTCATCGGCGAATACAACGTCACCGGCGATATGTGGCAATACAGCCATCTGCTGGAAGAGTTGGGCATCCGCATCCTTTCCACCTTGAGCGGGGACGGTCGCGTCGCCCGCATCCGCACCGCCCATCGCGCCAGACTCAATGTCATCGTCTGCGCCAAATCCCTCATTTCCCTCACCCGGAAAATGCAGGAGCGCTATGGCATTCCGTCGATTTCCCTTTCCTTTTACGGCAAACGGGATACCAGTGCCGGCCTGCTGGCCATCGCCCAGGCCCTGGGCGATACCGATCTGGTTGAGCGCACCCGGGCCTTGATCCGGCGGGAGGAGGAAAAACTCGAAACCAAACTGTCGCCCTATCGGAAGATCTTCCAGGGGAAAAAAGCCGTGCTCAATACCGGCGGCAATAAAAGCTGGTCCATCGCCTCGGCCCTGCAGTATATGGGTATCGTAGTCGTGGCCACGGCGGTGACAAAAGCCACCGAGGCGGACCGGGAAAAGGCTCGGGAATATCTGGGGGAAAACGGGGTCCTGATGCTGAACCCGGGAGCGGAGCAGGCCAAACTTATCGAGGAACGGGGGGCGGATCTGTTGCTGGCTGGCGGCCGCAGTCTCTACACGGCCATCAAAAAGGGGATTGCCTTCGCCGATGTCAATCAGGAAAAGAAAAAGAGTTACGGGGGCTATGACGG
>JARRKW010000542.1:0-1858 GCA_037387645.1 Desulfuromonadaceae bacterium | reverse complement strand
ATCCCGACGGAGGCCTTTGTCATCGTCCTGGACGAGCGGGGAACAAGTCTGTCGTCGGAAGGGCTGGCCGAACTCATCGACCGGCAGATGCTGCACGGCATTTCCGAATTGACCCTGGTTATCGGCGGCGCCTATGGCTTGAGCGATAAGGTTCGACAACGGGGTAATTTCGTGTTATCCCTGTCGGCCATGACCTTTACCCACCAGATGGCCCGACTTTTTTTACTGGAACAATTATATCGGGGATTCACCATCCTGCGTAACGAGCCCTACCACAATCGCTGATGGTCCCTTCAGGAGTATGAGAGTTTATGGATGAAGCACAGCTGCAAGAAGCCAAAGAACGCCTGTTGAAAATGCGCAAGGAAGTCATGAAGGAAGTTCAGTCCGCCGCCGCGACCTCGCGGGAAATCGGCCAGGACGGCGTGCCGGATATCGGCGACATGTCGGCCAATACCTACACCCGGGACGTTCTGCTCAATCTGACGGAAGGACAGCGGCAGAAAATTCGCGATATCGATGCCGCCCTGGACCGTCTGGCGCAGGGAGAATACGGCATCTGCATGCGTTGCGGCGAAGACATCGCCGAACGCCGCATGGAAGTGCGTCCATTTTCTCGATACTGCATCGATTGCAAAACCGACGTCGAAAAATTCGGCGAATAGCATCCGTTTTCGGGCAATCCGCCCCCAGGAGGATACCATGTACCTGCTTGCCGGTCTTGTACTGATTATTGTCTTTTTGATTTTCTTTATCTATTTCTCGGGACTCAACCCGCAGGATGTCACTATTTTCTTCTACGCCGACCACAGCTTCACCACTTCGGTGGCCATCATGGTCATTGGCTGCATCGCCCTCGGCCTGGCCGGCGGGGTGCTGGCCAATGCCTACAACCTGTTTTCCTACCAGATGAGACAGCTGCGCAACAACCGCCGGGAAAAACGGGAAAAAGAGGTCACCTCCAATTATCGCGCCGGCATGCTCCGCCTCCTCTCCGGCGACCTGAAACAGGCCAATACCCTGCTGCAAAAAGCCCTGGAACGCGATCCCTCCCGCCTCGAAATCATTTTGGCCCTGGCCAGCGTGAACCTGCAGGAAGGCGACTCCAACAAGGGTCTTGCGATCCTGGTCAAGGCCAAGGAAAAGGAACCGAAAAGCCTGGAAATCCTGTTCAAACTCGGCTCCACCTATGAAGAACTCGGGCAGAACGAATCCGCCATCAAAACCTATCAGGAGATTCTGGATGTCGAGGCCGGCAACCGCAAGGCTTTGCGCAGCCTGCGCGATCTGCTGATCAAGCAGGGACAATGGAAGGAATCTCTCGACCTGCAAAAACGCGTCCTCAAAGCCTCCGGCGGTAACAAGCGCTTGCAGGAAGAGCAGGAAAAACTGCTTTATCTGCGCTACGAGGTGGCCCGCCAGGGGCTGGAGGAATCGCAGGGACAGAGCAAAACCGATCTCAAGGAACTGCGCGACATCATCAAGTCCAACCCCGATTTCGTTCCCGCCCGGGTCACTCTGGGTGATGCGCTGCGCAGCCAGGGGCGCGCCGAGGAGGCGTCCCAGACCTGGCTGGAAGGTTACAAGGTCCTGGGCAAAGGGGTTTTCCTGGCCCGACTGGAAAAACTCTATTTGCAGGCCGAAGATCCCACCACCCTGCTTTCCATTTACCGTTCCGTCGGCAAGGAGCGCAGCGAGGATCTGACCTTCCGCCTCTTCTTCGGCAAGGTCTGCCTGCGCCTGGAGATGATCGATGAAGCCTTTGAGCAACTCCGGGCCATTGAAACCGCGGGGGTGGACACCCCGCAGTTGCGCATGCTGCTCGGCGAAGCCAACCGGCGGCGTAATCGCCTGGACG
>JARRKW010000541.1:0-1860 GCA_037387645.1 Desulfuromonadaceae bacterium | reverse complement strand
CGGGAAAACCCGCTGTTGTGCTATTTGCAGACTCGAACTCCTTAGCTAACTACAGTAAATAAGGATGTTTTTTGGTTTTGGAACAGATATTGCGTTTGACTTCATTAAGTAGAGTTTCAGCCCGAACCAGCTGTACCCGAAGAGGACAGGGCCGTGCCGGCAAAAAGGGTGACAGCTGGCGATAAAGGGGAATGACCCGGAATCTGTTCGAGAGATGAGGAGTCGGCGAAATGAAAAAGACACAAGGGTATAAGGATAAAAGGTTGCGGAAAAATCTGATCGGGCTCAGGAAAATAACGGTATTTTCCTTGCCGGCCCTGCTGGCAATCCTTCTTCTGCCGGGAACTTACGCCGCGTTGGTTTGTTTTTTCTGGTTGAGTGGTCTGTTTTCCCTGGCTCTGGTCTTGGCCGGTATGAACCAGAACCCTGCCCATGGGGTGGTTTCCGCTTCATACCTGCAAGGGTCCCATCGTAAGGGTGCGGCGGACAAATTCTGAAGTCCCCGGCCGGTTTTTTTACTCCGAAGAGGGGATATGCAAACACCGCTCTGATGCCGGATCGCCAAAGCGGTAAAGAGACCCCGGTTCAGCTCAAACTACAGACCAGGCGGACTCGCTTTAGCTCTGCTCTCCGAGGAGCTGCAGCAGGATCTCGGCCGTTCCTGCCGAAGAGGACGGATTCTGCCCGGTAATCAAATTGCCGTCCCGGATCGAAAAAGCCTGCCAGTCGGCGGCCTTCTGGTATTTTCCCCCCTTGGCTTTCAACTCCTGTTCCACCGAAAAGGGAACCACCTTCGTCAATTGCACGGCGGCTTCCTCACTGTCGGAAAAACCGGTTATCTGTTTCCCCTGAATCAGGGGGGAGCCGTTCGGGGCTTTGGCATAGCGCAATACCGCCGGTCCATGACAGACCGCTGCCACCGGTTTGCCCTGGGCGAACAGGGCTTCGATCAGGGCGATGGAATCCCGGTCTTCGGCCAGGTCCCAGAGGGGGCCGTGCCCCCCGGGGTAGAAGACGGCATCGTAATCGTCCGGATTGACACTGGAAAGTATCAGGGTTCCGGCCAACGCCCGTTGGGCTGCGGTATCCTGCTGAAATCGCCGGGTGGCGGCGGTCTGAAAGTCCGGATCCGCGCTTTTCGGGTCGAGGGGGGGATGGCCTCCCCGGGGGGAGGCGAGGGTGATTTCAGCCCCCGCATCCTGGAACAGATAATAGGGGGTGGCAAACTCTTCCAGCCAGAAACCGGTTTTTTGTCCGGTCTGTCCGAGCTGGTCGTGGGAGGTGAGAACCATCAGAATTTTCATTGTTTTATCCTTGAAATCGGGGTGTTTCTGCAGACGTTGGCAACCAGAGGTTTGTCAGACGGTTTTTTTCCATCGTTTAAAGGCGATCCCTGGGGTTTTTTACGCAGAAACCGCAAAGGCACCATAAAGGGCGTGCGGTTCCGATAGTCCAGGTATTCCTGGCCGAAGCGGATGGCCAGTTCTTTTTCTTCTATCAGTACAATATAACCGATACCGGTCAAAGCTCCAGCCACCAGGGCCAGCAAGCCCACCGCCAGGGAAAAGCTGAGGGAGCCCAGGGCGAAGACATAGCATATGGCGCCCAATTGCAGAGGATTGCGACAGTAATGATAGGGGCCGACGGTGATCAGCCGGATGGGGGGAGCGTTGAGAGACGGGGTGCCCTGGCCCTGGACCCATTGGGTATGGATGGCCCAGAAAGACAGGCTCAGTCCGATCCCCAGGGCCGTGATGCCGAGGGGGAAACGCCAGTTCTCCAGCGAGGAGTCGAGCCCGTTGCCCAAAAGCAGGTGCGCCGGAACAATCAGCAGCCATGGGGCGATGCAGAGGAAAAAAA
>JARRKW010000540.1:0-1863 GCA_037387645.1 Desulfuromonadaceae bacterium | reverse complement strand
GTCAGGGCGGCGGCCCCGGCGGCTGTCAGCAGATGGCCGATATTCGATTTGACCGAGCCGATGACGCACTGCTGGCGTTTCCAGCCACTTTCCCCCCAGAGGCTTTTCAGACTGGAAAATTCCACCGCGTCCCCCACCGGGGTGCCGGTGGCATGGCATTCGATGAGATCGACGTCATTGGGGTGCCAGCCGGCCTGCTGGTAAGCGGCCCGCATGGCCCGCAGTTGCCCCTCGGCAGCCGGCGCCAGCAGACTGCCGCCGAGATCGTTGGACAGACCGATACCGCGAATCACGGCATAGATATGATCGCCATCGCGCACCGCATCCTCGGTCCGCTTGAGCAGAAAAATGCCGCAGCCTTCACCCACCACCAGGCCATCCCCTTGTTGGTCGAAAGGGGAACAGATGCCGGAAGGGGAAATGGCCCGTAGCTGGGAAAAACCCATCTGGGTGTAAAGGGAATCGGGGCGGGACAGACCGCCGGTGAGCATGGCGTCGGCCCGGCCGGAAATCAGTTCCTCCACCGCCAGTTTTATGGCATAGAGGGACGAGGCACAGGCGGCATCCAGGGTAAAACTGGGGCCACCCAATCCCAACGCCCGGGCCAGCAGTCCGGCGGGCAGACCGGCCACGTAACGGTTGATGGGAGCGACCTTCGGGGAACCGTCCGAAATGGCACGGTCCAGCAGCTGTTCCTCGAAGGTGCGGCCGAGCAGCTCCCGCGCCATGGCGGAGGCGGCCGCCGTGGGCAGGGCCAGATTGCCGATGATGACCCCGGTGCGGCTGCGGTCCAGGGTGTCGGTCAGGCCGTCGTTGAAAGCCTGGTGACCGGCCTGTAACAACAGCTGAAACATGGGATCGAGGCCGGCCACGAAATCAGCCGAAACAGCCAGGCCGGCGGCGGGCAGATGGAGGGCCGCATCGTCGATGAAGCAGCCCCGTTTGGAATTGACCCGGTCCGGCGCGCCGATCCGGGGATCATAGAGGTCGTCCGGTTCCAGCAGCCAGCGCCCCTGCGGAGGCCGGGCCGAGGTGTTGATATTGTCCGTGATGGTGCGCCAGAAATGTTCCAGGGTCGGCGACTGGGGGAACAGGCCGCCAACCCCGACAATGGCGACAGATTTTCCGTGTTTCATGCTCAGGCGGCTCCCTGCAGCTTGTTATGCTGGAAGCTTTTGTTCAGGGAAGCGTCAATGACACATTCGTAATCTTCAATGCGGGCCAGCAGCTGCCCGCTGGCCGGGTCGACAAAATTGATATCCGCCGCGGCCTTGCTCTGGTTCTGCTGGGTGACGTGAATGCGGATTTCACTCCCCGCAGCGGGGAACTGAGGCACATACGGGCGGTAGCGGCCGGCGAAGACCGGCAGGGAGCCCGCCTCGTAGCGCTCAAAACTCCACAGGATCATCATCTGGAAGGAACTGTCCAGGGCCAGGGGATCGGACAGCCAGGATGTGCGTAGCGGCTGTTCGATCCATTGGGAAGGCAGGGGCGTCGGTTTCACCAGCGCATTGATGTCTTCATCGGAGCAACCCAGTACCTGCGCAATGCCGTGGAAGGCGGGGCCGTGAAAGAGTCGTTCCGGACTGTAGACGGTTTCCATGGAACGGGCGTAGGGGGGCAGCTCCATCGCCTCGCCGGCGGCTTTGGCCTCCGGCAACCTGGTTGCCAGGACCATCTTCGCTCGGGCGTGCACCAGTATGCGGCCATCCTGGCCCCGGCTGGAGAGTTCCACCGGAACCACATGGAAGCCGTCGGCTTTAAGGGCCTTGCCGGTCATGACCTGCAGGGTGCGAACCTCCTCGGAATCAAGAATGACCCCCTTGAGGATACGCAGATCGTTGAAACCATGGAATCGCAGCC
>JARRKW010000539.1:0-3086 GCA_037387645.1 Desulfuromonadaceae bacterium | reverse complement strand
TCGAGGGGCTTTGGGCAATGAATCAGTTGGCACCGACACCGATGAGCCATCCGACCTGATGAAGGGTTGGGTGGCTTTTTGTATTTGAGTGAGCGAAACCCGTGGTTGTTTTTTCTGTTTTGCCCTTAACTTAATATCGAAATAAGCGGAAAATCGGTTCACCTACAAGGGTGGATATGGCGCACAATTCTTCACTTTATGGCACTGTCGGTTTACTAAAATATGAAAATTTTGCCTTTATACGAATTTGAAATAAAAACGCAGATGTCACTCCAACAAGTAACAGAGCGAACTGAATCTTTTGTCGAAAAGAAAAATTTTTTTAGGCTTTTCCATGAAGGTAAGCCGTATAGAGGAGAATTATTTCAAGACGGTTTTAAGATTTCAAGAATTTCATTGTCTAGAAGATTAGCAGCTCTGGTTAGTCATGGCACGTATAAGCAAGAAGGCACAGGAACCACGATCCGAATAAAAATGCGTCTTAATCCTTTGGTAATAGCATTGGTAAGTATTTGGACTGGATGTATAATTGCCGGTACGGTGTCATGTTGTTTTAAAGCAATAAATCAAGGAAATAGTTTGGGACTCCCAATGCTTATTCCCTTTGGAATGATCATGTTTGTTATCGCTCTTGTTGTAAGTAGTTTTTGGTTTGAGGTTAGAAAGCAAAGTTCTCTTTTAAAATCGCTGTTTTGGGAAAATAAGTCAGATGGAAATTAGTTTTTTAATCTCTGAATAAAATAAAAAGGTAATCCCCCGGCTTTGCCGGGGGTACCTGACTAAGCGAACCCTTATCGAGCTCCGGCCGTCACGAGTAAAATACCCGCCGCTATAGAATTTGAAAAACACGCTTATTTTATTAAATAAACCGGAAGAGTTGTATTTTGTTGGCAAGGTAAAATCTTAAAAAATAGCGCCTACAGAAAAGAGAAGCTAGTAGTTTGGGCCCTTGAAAACACAGATCTTTGGAGGTGTCAATGAGTGAGAACAAGTCTTTCTTTCAGACGTTGCCCGGGATACTGACTGGGTTGGCTGCGGTACTAAGTGCGGTGACGGGGTTATATCTTGCATTGAGGAATGATTTGCCGAACGGCAATTCCGACCAAGGGGTGGTTGAATTATCCGTCGAATCCTTCTCGTTTGACCCAATGCCGCCAACTCAGGACAGACCGGTGATTGTAACCTCTTTAGTTCGTAATTCCGGAAATGCCGAAGCAAAAGAAGGCGAAGTGGAACAGGTCTCGTTCAATTATCCGGGATATAGAAGTTGGTATGGCCAAATCGAAACAAAGGTAACAGTGAATCCAAGAAAGTCAATTGTTGAGCAAAATTACGAAAATAACGCGCTCAATAAGAAAATACCGGTTTTGAAAGATCGTAATTGAGGATAGGTAGGGCACCGACTTGACGAAGTAGGAACAAGAGGAGGATTTTGGCTAGACGGAAGAAAGGAGCCCACCAGGGGATCAGGTCTCAACCCTTGATAAAAGTTGAAAGTTGAGACCTCTCTCAAATCGTACGTGTGAACGGTGACATTAACATCATGGAATAAGTATATGAAAGCTTTTTGGTCTCTACTCTTGGTTGTCGCTCTAACTGGAACCGCCTTTTCGGCAGAACCCGATAAGACCACAACTGTCGAAATCGCCCATTTACTTACTTTTATAAAGTCATCAAATTGTGACTTTAGTCGTAATGGAACTTGGTACAGCGCACCAGATGCGGCAGATCACATTAATAAAAAATATCAATATGTCTTGAAGAAAGGTCTGGTCGGCTCATCTGAGGATTTTATCAAATATGCAGCAACGAAAAGTAGTATGTCTGGCAAAAAATATACTGTTCAATGTGAAGAATATGGCCTTATTGAAACAGCGGATTGGCTTAGTAGGGAACTCTTGCGATATCGATCGGCAGCAAAGTAATTCTGTCAGCCAGTTGTTCCAACTCCCGGGAAATACATGTGGGGTTCACGCGTATTTGTTGCTCTATTGAACCGACATGTCGCCACCGCGTATCAGCCCGTTCGGCACTGACATGAAAAGTAAATCAATATTTACAACACTGCTTCTTATGGTGACGTTCGCCCTTTTGGGCATGTCGGGATGCTCTCTGATCGAAAGAAAGCTGCTGTTTCATCCGACCCACCACTCGGCTTACAAAGGCCTGACGCCATGGATCAAGGACGGCAGGACTATAGGCTATTCGCGGCAAGTGGAATCCCCCGAGAATGTCTGGTTGATGGTTCATGGAAACGGTGGCCAGGCTTCCGGTCGCCTATATGCAATACCCTGTTTTTCCGAAAATGACGCCGTTTTTATTCTTGAATACCCCGGTTATGGGAATCGTGAAGGTGTTCCCTCAAAAGACTCCTTCAACAACGCGGCCAAAGAGGCGTACCTTTGCCTTCGAGAAATGTACCCCCATATGTCGGTGTGCATAGCCGCGGAATCCATCGGCTCAGGTCCTGCCTTATCCCTGGCCGGTCTGGAGAAAAAACCGGATAAATTCGTGTTGATAGTTCCTTTTGACAAGCTTTCTTCGGTTGCCGAGGAACATTTTCCGGCCATTCTTGTGTGGCTTATTTTAAGGGACAACTGGAATAACATGGAGGCACTTTCAGAGTATGAAGGGCCGGTCGATATCTTCGGCGCCGAAGTAGATGCTGTTATTCCTGTTGACCACACCAAGGCTCTTGCTGCTGCCTATCCTGAATCGAAGATGACGATTATCCGTGGCGGTCATAATGATTGGTCTTACGATGGGAAGGTTCAAATAAGGAACCCATGAATTTTTAGCCAAAACGGGTGAGCATTTATCAGGGGCACATTGGCGACCTTTTTGCCTTGCCACGCCTGAAGCATAAAGGGGTTTGGGTAACGGTTTATTGAGACACGACCCTCTGATTGTACATTTTGACCTGAGTGTCGCAAGCCGTTTCCTGGGTTTAGTGCAGGTTTACAGCTGATCCACGTGGCTGTATGAAGAGGGCTATGTGCTGCAATAACTTGAACTGGTGAATGGGGATATTTCAAGGACGTCCCCTCCGGCTCCCTTAAAACAGATACCACAATATTAAAATAAAT
>JARRKW010000538.1:0-1867 GCA_037387645.1 Desulfuromonadaceae bacterium | reverse complement strand
TTCATGCTGCTGGGGCTCAGTGCCATGCTGATTTTGTTGATTCTCAGACGCTTGCGGGCCACGGCTCGGGGAGGGTGGGCATGAATCGTCGCGCGCTGCTTTTGGCTCTCGGCCTGTTGCTGGCCGTCAATGTCCTGGTGCTGTTGGGGGTGACCTACAATCGCGGCGGCCAACCCGAGGCCCAGCTGCTGCTGACCGAGCGGGAACTGCCCATCTGCTGGGAGTCGGCCCGGGATGAAAACAGCGGTGTGTCCCTCTGCCTCAACATCAGTCCCGACAACCTGCCGCAGCATTGGTTCGATGCCGACAAATTGCGGGACATCGGCTTCGACGTTCCCGATCGGCCGGGGGACGATGACTGGAGCATCCGTCGAATTCTGCCGAAAAAGGCCTATGTGGTGCTGGAATACGATGGGGAAAGCTGGCACCGGTACCGGCGGCGGCAACTCGAATTGATCGACCAGGTGCCCGGCCAGGTGGCAGAGGGCAGGCTGGCGGCCAAGGATGTGGAGAAACGGCAGGAGGAAATGCGTTTTGCCCTGGGGGTGGCTTCGCGTCTGCTCGCTGTTGATGTCGGCGCCGACCCCGAGCTATTGCGGCAGCGCTATCCCGATCGCAGCAAGTATCTCATTTTAGCGGCCAGGCTGCGCATGGATTACGACTGGCGCGATTCCAACAAGGAACGGCGGTTGATCGGTCATCTGGACCAGGTTCTGGTCGATCGTCTGCACGTCGATCGCGATTTCGCCCGATGGCTGGAAGCCTTGCCCGGGAAAACACGGATTCATCCCAACTATACCTATTACAATGTCAAGAACCCGGCCAGGGTGCGTTATCAGGTGGGCATCGCCGTCGGTCGCCGCCTGGAACCCTGGATCACGGCCATCGAGCCGTACCAGACGGAAGCAGAGGGGGATTGGTCCATTGACCGCTGAGACAGGTTTTTTCCGCGGAAAACCGCATAGGATCCGGTGATTTCCCCGGGATCTGTCTCTGTGGCAGAGGATAAGGCGGTGTTTTCAGCGCTTGGCGCCGGGCAGTTCGGTTTCCCGGGTCATGGCGGAGATGGCCTTGTGGCTGTCGTAGTTCCAGAAGAAGGCGATGCCGGTGCTGAACAGGCTTTTGGTGCGCAGCAGGGTTTTCAAGCCCCGTGGCAGGGAATGTCTGAAGGAGGCCAGGGTCCTGTAGGCCTCGACCAGACCGGTGTAGAGTTGCTCGGGGGACATGTGGGCCGGTTGGAAGACCGGCTCGAAGATGTTGTAGGCTTCCCAGTCTTTGGGATAGTCGTTGAGCAGAATCCGTCCAGAGGCGGCCAGCTCCTGGTAGAGGACGGTGCCCGGCAGGGGGGTCTGGATGCTGAGCTGAACCGCGTCGATACCCGAATCGATGATGAATTCCAGGGTCCGTTCGAAGGTTTCCGGGGTATCGTCGTCGCTGCCGAAGATGAAGCCGCCGACGATGGCGATGCCGTGATCCTGGATCTTTTTGATGGCGTCCTTGAAGTTCTGGGTGTTGGGGCGCAGGTTCATCATTTTGTTCATGGACGACAGGGTCGAGGGCCGCAACGATTCGAAGCCGATGAGCAGGGCCCGCGCCCCGCTTTTGTGGGCCGCCTTGAGCAGGCCGTCGTGTTCCAGGATATTGAGACAGGTCTGGCCGCCCCATTCCTTGCCGCATTCCTGCAACCGCTCGAAAAACCTGAAGGCCCGGTCGATGTATTCCGGGCCGCTGCCGATGATGTTGTCGTCGATGAGAAACAGGCGTTTTTCTTTGATGCCGTTGATCTCGGCGATGACGTCGTCGATTTCGCGCAACCGGTACCGGCCGCCGTTGAACCGGGTCACCGAGCAGAACTTGCAGTTGAAGG
>JARRKW010000537.1:0-1875 GCA_037387645.1 Desulfuromonadaceae bacterium | reverse complement strand
GGCGACTTGTTCTTTTGGACAAAGCGGGCGGGCTCATAGCGGATCCGCCCGCAGTGTTTATTGTCGCTATGTTCGATGGGGGCCTTACTGTCCAGTGTTACCGGATGAACTCAGGGCTGTTGCAGCTCTTCGGCTTCGGCCAGCCCTTCCATGATCTGTTTGGACGAGTCGTTCATGGCCATTAGCGCAACCGTCGCGCAGATTTTCCGCGCCGAGAAACCGGACATCAGGCCCTTGCTCGATTGCGCCCTGCCGACGGCCGTCTGGGCGAAAATCTTTTCTCCCGATCGGTCATAAACATCCACGTGATAGGTCATGTTGGCTTCATAGGGATTGTAGGCCGGCATGGGCACCTTGACGTCGAACTTGACGATGGAGGGTTCGATGATGACATCGACCGGTTGCGACGGTGTTCTCGAATCAACCGCGATGACCTCCTGGAATACCGCCGGCAGATTGAGCCGGAAGATCTGCTGGGTCTGATCGCCGATGGGATAGGACATGCGGTCAACCGGGCTGGTCGAGACCACATGCAGCGTCTCCCGCAATTCCGCTGGGATATAGAGACCGGCCCGGTAGGGGTGCGGCTGCAGTTGGGTCAGGGCGATCTTTTCCGGCGGCTCCATGCTGAGCGGCAGGGTGCAGCCTGCCAGGACCGCCAGGAACAGGGTGGTTGCAATTATGGACCAGCGTTTTTTCATCATTTTCCTCCTTTGGACAGGGCCTCACGCAGCCCGGAAAAAAGATCCTCAAGCACCGCATCTACGGTGGCGGGATCATCGAATGGTATGGCGCCCCAGAGGCCCTTATTGAGCCAGAGCACTTCGCCCGTGGCGCTGTCGATGAGGGCGGCGGAAAGCAGGGTTCCCTGGGCAAAGCTGGGAGTGTAGACATTATAGACGAAGAAGGAGTCCCCCCGGGCGGCGGCGCGGCTGTAGGAGCCGGCGTAACTGGAAGCGGTGCCGATCACCGTCATGCCGATCTTGCCGGCTATCAGGCTGGCCGACTCACGGTTTTGCTTGCCGGTGATCAGCAGCAGGGTCTGGGCATTTTCCCGCTCCCCCAGAGCACAGGCGGCCTGACGACCGCTCCTGGTTTCGAGACAGGGGGGCTGGGGCAGGTAGGGCAGGCGGATGGGATCGAGAAATTCCATGGCCGTCCGAGTATCCCGCCACAGCGATTTCAACTGTTTGCCGTTTTGCGAAGAGGGGGGCAGTACGGTCATTTCGCATTGGGCGGAAAAATACCGGCGAATCTCCTCCAGCAGGATATCCCGCGCCTGTTGCGATGCGGCTTCATCCACTTCCTCGCTGCTGAACTTTCGATTGATGATGACAAAATCCGGAGGGACCATTGCTATGCCTGAAATGCCGGACAGGGAATAGTCCTCGATCGGTTGTCCGGTCATTTCATCCCTGGTGGGGGTCAATTGCAGCTGCACCCTTTTGGTTTCCGGCTGCACCTCGACAACTTCGGGTTGGTAACCGCGGCGCTCGATTTCCAGCCAGAGTCGGTTGGAGGCGCCGAAATTGAAATCCTTCTCCAGGGGAGAGGGCCCGGCAATGGTGCGGGTTTGGTCTGAGAATTCGCCGGTGGCGGAAAGGGAGACCATGGCGTCGGCCGGCGACGTGGCAACCTGCAGTCGATGCATATTCTGCGGCGAGGCGCTACAGCCGGACAGGGCCAGCAAAAATCCCCCGAAAATAGCCCATAGGGTCGATTTCATGGCTTCTTCTTCCTTGTTGTTTGGGAAAATAGGGAGTTTGCAACACAGACCAGGGGGAAGAGGACGGCAACATTTCGAAAAACCCCTTATTGAGCTACCGACCCCAGGGTCTCATAACACGCACATCGCCGAGAACTCTATGTTAGTTC
>JARRKW010000536.1:0-1883 GCA_037387645.1 Desulfuromonadaceae bacterium | reverse complement strand
AAAACGGTTGGCCGCCTTATTCCTTGGGATCTGTCGAAATATCGAAAAATAGTTGCCGGATCGCTCCGAACACAGGGCACGCTTCCTGCAGTCTTACTTCGTACTGCTCTTCTCTACGCTTCTTCCTCAGCTCAAATTGACCACGAGACATTAGTAGGTTTCCGTTCGGAAACAGCCCTTCTCCGCCATGGCAGTACCAATTTTCAGGCGCACGTGCAATGCGTTTCGATACACCACCGCGTAACGTCTTGATTTTCTGCCATAAAATCTAGTAGGGCCGATTGAAAAACAACACCATCGCTGTCCGGCGTTTTTCCGGGGAGATTTCGGTTGGCATTGGCAAACGGGAAACCAAGAACGTGAAACCACCAATTTGCTTAACATTTATGGTCACCAATAGTTAACAAAAACATCTGTATAACCAAACCACGGAGGACGCCATGACCCTAGAAGAAACAAGTATCCTTGCAGAACAGGCTATCCACGAAGCGGATGACGGCAACACCCTGATTGCGCTGGTTCACCTCGAAAAGGTTCTCAAGGAACGCAAAAGTCCTCTGCTAACCTCTTATTTCGCCTATTGCCTGGCCAAGGAACGCAAAGAGATCCCCCGAGCTCTGGCTCTCTGTAAAGAAGCGATAGAAAATTCCCTGCCCTCTCCGGCCCTTTACCTCAACCTGGGTCGCACCTATCTTAGCGCCGGACAAAAACGACAAGCCATGAATGCCTTTCAACGCGGTTTGCGATTCGGCAGTCATCCCTTGATCATTGACGAAATGAAACAGTTCGGCAGACGCAGGGATCCCGTATTTCCTTTTCTGTCCCGAAACAACATCTGTAACAAATACGCCGGCATATTATTGAATCGTCTGGCCCTTCGCTAACCCTTCATTGACTGCTGCAACCGGCCGTTGCCCGTCGGCTCCGGTCGTATTCGCTCGTCGCGTTTCGAAGTACGACGGATACGCCTGGCGTGGCCCCCACTTACCGCTCTCGTCGCAGTCCTCTGTGAATAACCTTTTCCCATCGACAACCCCTCCTGCTTTCCTCGAAATCAGACCATAAGCAGGAGGGGTTTTGCCTTCCGGCCTGCGACGTCGCAACTGTCGTCCGCGACGTATTGGTGCGACGTCGCAAACTTTTCGCAAAACCGAAACAAATCACATAACTCACTGTTTTTACGCATATTCTTCAACAGCACCGCCTTGGCATGAAGCGTGTAATTTACTCGGTCGGCAACAACAAAACAACCACCGACCCCCGGTCGGCAACAACTTGTAACGAGGAGGAAAACATGGCACGCTTCGATCTTTTCAGAGAAATGGACGGTTTCACCCGTGAGATGGATCAACTGTTTCGCGACATCGGCTTCGGCCGCCTGCTCGAACCGGCCCAGGCTCCACTGCTGGGAGCTCGCAATTACCCCCGCATCAACCTGAGTGAAAAAGAGGACTGTTATGTCGTCCAAGCCCTGCTGCCCGGAATTGATCCAAAGGATTTGGAAATGACCATTCTGCAAGGGACCTTGACCCTCTCCGGTGAGCGCAAGGCAACCGAACCGGAAGCCGGCAGCTGGCATCGCCGGGAACGCAACCTGAACCAATTCATGCGCGTCATCGAAATCCCGGAAAAGGTTGACCTCAACAGGGTCAAGGCCGATTACCAGGACGGTCTGCTCACCATCTCCTTGCCCAAGGCGGCGGAAGTGAGACCGAAACGAATCGAAATCACCGCAAAATAATATTGGTCTGTATGGAAAGGTCCGATTTCATCCAGCAAGGAGAACGATCATGAAAAACCATCAACTGAACGCCCATAAAAACAATCAGCCCACGACTGTGGACAGAAACCGTAGCGCCTTCATTTCTCCGGCCGTCGATATC
>JARRKW010000535.1:0-1884 GCA_037387645.1 Desulfuromonadaceae bacterium | reverse complement strand
CCAGATACGGCCCAACCTCGATTCCTTTAAACCGACAGATTTTCGTTGCGATTCTATACTGAGAATTTGAATGTTTTCTATCGCCCGAAAGATTGATTTTTAGTTTGATTTCATCTTTCTTCCGAGGGGGATATCCAGGTTGAGGCGGGGTTGATGCAACGTTGCAGTGTCGTAATTGAAATGTATCAGAGATTTTTTGAGGCCCAGTAAGCCGCCTGATTTCGGCTTGAGACCCCTAATTTTTTAAATATGTGGTTCTGGTGGGTTTTGATGGTGTGGAGACTTACAAAGAGGGCGTCGGCGATTTCCTTGTTTCGTTTCCCCTGACAAGTCAGCTTGAGAACCTCCACCTCCCGCCGGGTCAATCCCGTCGAATCGGAACTTGCCAGACTTGACCGGGAGGCGACCTCCTTACAGACATCAGAGAGCAAACGACGGGAGTACCAGAGCTGCCCGCCAAGGACGACTCCAATCATCCGCAAAAAGGCCTCCACCGGATCGTGGACATAATGCAAACCACAAATGCCGTGACTGAGGGCCTCCATTTCCAGGTCGGAAGCAGAGTCCAGGTTAAACATGGCCAGATAGTGCTGCTGCAATCGATCTCTTGCCTCGGATTGGAGCATTTCCAGCAGCTCCGCACGCGACCGGTCGAGACAGTCAAAAAGAACGAGGATTTTCTGCGCGTTCTTCCCTGAAAACGAGGCAACCTTCCTCAAATTCCCTTCCAGGGTGCAGTGCGCACCGGTTCTTTCAGCGACATAGCGCACCAGCAAGCGGTTCTGCACCGTCGTCTCGCTGACAAAGAAAATATGACGCTCATGTAAATTTTCAGACAAATATTTTTCGAGCATAGCTTTTAGAAAAATATGGCTGTAGCTGCAAAAAACAAAACCACCCAACCCCCATGGGGGATCAACTGGTTCAGCAATACTGGCGACAACGTGACGTCATCATGGTCCCTCACCTGCATGCATATCATGAAAAATAAGTAGATACTAATTTAGTAAACACAAATTTCCCAGAAGTCAATCAAGCCACCACAAAAAAACCGCCCACCTCAAAAGAGATGGACGGTTTAATATGGCGCCCCCGGCGCGATTCGAACGCACGACCTACCGCTTCATACCACTACAGCTTTCGCTGCCACCCGGGGTGTTTGTGGTCTGGACTTTCTCTTCACCCTATCCCGTTTCGGAACGTAGGTAGTTGCCGTCAAGTCTCTACACCTTCCCCGACGAGGGGGCTTGGCTCGGGATTGCCATCAGCATGACCTGCTAAGGTTTCCCCGAATTTGACAACATCCGTTTGGGGGTTTCCCGCCCAAACGCCCAGTTGAACAAGGAGGCGGTTGCTCTATCCTGCTGAGCTACGGGGGCAACAGGGGTTCGAGCCCTGTTTAACACTAAAGGATGTTTATTCCGTCGGTGAGCTTGCCAAGGGGCCAACCGGTAGGACATCGCGGCTGAAGCCGCTCCCACCCTACCGCAAGCAAGTCACCGAAGATCCCGCTAAAGGGGCCTTGTTATAACCCAAATGGCCGCGTTTTGCAACCGGCCGGTTTAGAAGCGCAGCAGGCTGAAAACCTTCCCTTCGGGGAGCTTCTTGCGCCCTTCCAGAAACTCCAGCTCGGCCATGAAGGCGCATTCCACCAGTTCGGCCCCCAGCTCCTGCACCAGCTCGACCACGGCGGAGACGGTGCCGCCGGTGGCCAGCAGGTCATCGGCCACCACCACCCGGTCCCCGGGCTTGAAGGCGTCCACATGGATTTCCAGGGTGTCGGTGCCGTACTCCAGGGCGTAGGTCTTCTGCCGGGTCTCGTAGGGCAGTTTCCCCGGCTTACGCACCAGGGTGATGCCGGTGCCCAGCTTGTAGGCCAGGGCC
>JARRKW010000534.1:0-1886 GCA_037387645.1 Desulfuromonadaceae bacterium | reverse complement strand
AACCCCAGATGGGCCTGGTTGTTGCCGTCGGTAACGGCAAGAAAACCGAAGATGGCAAAGTGCTTGCCCTGGACGTGAAAACCGGTGACAAGGTACTGTTCGGTAAGTATGCCGGCAGCGAAATCAAGGTGGAAGGGCAGGAATATATCATGATGCGTGAGGATGACGTCCTCGGCGTGGTGGAAAAATAATCCTGATTTAAATTCATTGCCATAAGGAGATAGAAAAGCATGTCTGCAAAAGAAATCAAGTTTTCTCAGGAAGCTCGCAACAGCATCCTTAGCGGGGTTAATCTGCTGGCTTCGGCAGTCAAGGCCACCCTCGGTCCCAAAGGGCGCAACGTTATCATCGACAAGTCTTTCGGTGCTCCTCTGATCACCAAAGACGGTGTAACCGTGGCTAAGGAAATCGAACTGGAAGATCGCTTTGAAAATATGGGCGCTCAGCTGGTCAAGGAAGTCGCCTCCAAGACCTCTGATGTTGCCGGCGACGGGACCACCACCGCGACCGTGCTGGCCCAGGCCATCTACCGGGAAGGCGTCAAGCTGGTTTCCGCCGGTCATAACCCCATGGAAATCAAGCGCGGCATCGACAAGGCCGTGGAAGCGGCTGTTGCCAGCCTGAAAGAACTGTCCAAGCCGATCAAGGACCACAAGGAAATCGCCCAGGTTGGCACCATTTCGGCCAACAGCGATGAAACCATCGGCAACATCATTGCCGAGGCGATGGAAAAAGTCGGTAAAGAAGGGGTTATCACCGTCGAGGAAGCCAAAGCCATGGAAACCTCCCTGGAGACCGTGGAAGGGATGCAGTTCGACCGCGGCTACCTGTCGCCTTATTTCGTGACCGATCCCGAACGTATGGAAGCGGCCATGGAAGATGCCATGGTTCTGATCTGTGAAAAGAAAATCAGCAACATGCGCGACCTGCTGCCGGTCCTCGAGCCGGTGGCCAAGCAGGGCCGGCCGCTGCTGATTATCGCTGAAGATGTCGAAGGCGAAGCCCTGGCCACTCTGGTGGTCAACAAGCTGCGCGGCACCCTCAACATCTGCGCCGTCAAATCCCCGGGCTTCGGTGATCGCCGCAAGGCCATGCTCGAAGACATCGCCATTCTGACCGGCGGCACCGTGATTTCGGAAGATGTCGGCCACAAGCTGGAGAACGCCACCATCGATCTGCTCGGTAGCGCCAAGCGGATTGTCGTCGACAAGGACAACACCACCATCATCGATGGCGCCGGTAACGAAGTCGACATTCAGAACCGGGTTAAGATGATCCGGGCTCAGCTGGAAGATACCAGCAGCGATTACGACCGCGAAAAACTCCAGGAGCGTCTGGCCAAGCTGGTCGGTGGTGTTGCCGTGGTTAAAGTCGGTGCTGCGACCGAAACCGAAATGAAAGAAAAGAAAGCCCGCGTTGAAGACGCCCTGCATGCCACCCGTGCTGCCGTTGAAGAAGGCATCGTTCCCGGTGGTGGCGTCGCTCTGATCCGTGCTATTGATGCGGTCGCTTCGCTGACGGTTGAAGGTGAGCAGAAGTTCGGCGTGAATATCGTCAAGCGTGCTTTGGAAGAGCCGCTGCGGACCATTGCCTCCAACGCCGGTCTGGAAGGTTCCATCGTGGTCAATGAGGTAGCTTCCAAGAAGGGTTCCTATGGCCTCAACGCCGCAACCGACGAATACTGCGACATGCTGGAAGCCGGTATCATCGATCCGACCAAGGTTACCCGTAGCGCTCTGCAGAATGCGGCTTCCGTTGCCGGTCTGATGCTGACCACCGAAGCGGCCATTGCCGACCTGCCGCAAGAAGGTGGCGACGCTGCTGGCATGGGCGGCATGCCTCCCGGAATGCCCCCCGGCATGGGCATGATGTAAGCTGTCCAGTTC
>JARRKW010000533.1:0-2776 GCA_037387645.1 Desulfuromonadaceae bacterium | reverse complement strand
GCTTTGCGCCCGGCCATCAAGGCGTAGCCGAAGCGGCGTCCCACGAGGCCCAGGGTCGGGGTCCGCTCAAGGGTGAAACATCGCTCCACGTCATAGTAGGCGAAGGGATCGGCAATCCTCACCTCGCCAGGAGGGTTGCGCGGCACAAGCAACACGACCTCATGCCCATTTTTCGCAAAGGCCTGACACATCTTCATCACGTGCACGCTGTTCGCGGTACGCGAGGGAATCAGCGATTGCGACAGATAAACGATTCGCATTAATCCACTACCTCCAGAGTACTGTCCGTCGATGATAAGGAATAACGTGACAATTGTAAAAACGAAAATGAAGCTGGCGATTTCACGGCCCCGCCGACCAAGGGAATACCGCAATGCCCCAATCGCCTCGCAACAGGGCCGCGTTCGGGGAGGCGTCGGACAGGGCGGGCAACACCGAATCTGAGCCCACCGAGCGTTCCGGGCAGTTTCAGGGCTCCGCAAAAACCGCCGCTCGGATCGCTTTCATATCCGCGTTTTTGATAAAGTCCGTAATATTGCTGAAAAACAGGGCGTGATAGCCATAACCGCCGTTGGTCAGTTCGTCAATGGCATCCGCCTTCGACCAGCCCTGGAAAACCATGCGGTACAGGGCACTGACCAGGCCGGTGCGATCGGCGCCGTGCCAGCAGTGGATCAGAATCGGCCCTTCGCTGGCGCGGATAATGCGGAGCGCTGCGATCACCTGCTCAGAGGGGATATCCCGGGTATACATCTTGACCCGGTACAGCTGGAAGTCGGCCGGCGCCAGCTCCTCATCGGAGTGATATTGCCGCAGACTGAGGATGTTGCGGATCCCCAGCGCCTCCAGCGCCGCGAAGCCTGCCTCATCCGGCTGGGCGGACCGATAGACCTTGGCATCCAGACGGTAAAAATTCTTCAGCTCCGCAGCAGGCTGCGCCACCGCCCAGCTGGCCGGGCGGGAGGACTCCCCCTCGGCGACGCAGTACCCCTGGGGGTGCACCCGGGCATAGCGCTCCAGCTCCAGAGCCACCTGCTGCTGCTCCTCCTCGTCCAGCGCCTGATAACCCCGTCCGTAGGGCCAGCCGTACCCCCAGCGGTACCAGGACGGAAAGATCGGCTGGCCGCCGCCGCGCACCCCCAGATACATGGCCTCGGCCAGGGCCCGGTTGCCGGTGCGCTGCAGCACACAGTCCCGCAGGGTCTGATCGGCCAGCAGCCGCTGCTCCTTCGTCCCCCCCTGCCAGTAGGCCTGGTCATGGGCGAAACAGCAGTCGCACCACCGGTTCCGGTCCTCCGTGGTGCCATCGGGAAAGAGGCTGCAGCCATCGCTGCTGAAAGGACTGATTGCGGCAGCGGAGAAAGCCAAAGCCGCCGGCAGCAGAAACACCAGAAGCAGCAGCGCCAGAAAGCACCGCAGGGTAACGCTACGTCGCAAAGGGTTCGGACAATCCATAACAGACCTGGCTCCTGAAACGTTGCACCGGGGACAAATCCCGGCGGAGGGGAAAAAACCGTTCAAGCAATAAAGCAACGGCGTCCCTGCCGTGGACTTTGCAGAAGTTCCAGAGTTTGCTGACAATTGCGGCGGGGGTCATGTCTATTCCTTGGCGTATGTGAATCGGTTTCTATTTGCCGGGCCAGCAAAGCCCCAGAGCGTTCATATCCAGACCTGCTTCCGCGCAGGACATTGAAAGGTCTTTCCGCACATCTTTCGACATGCGTTTTTCCTGCAAGATCGTCTGTACCTCCTCGGCGGCTGGGCCGTAACCTGCCAGGCGGGGAGATTGACTGCGGGCGGCGCAACCCCACCCCGGCGATGCATCAAAAATTCGATCTCAAAGGTGTCCTGAACGTATTTTTCGATCCCGGACTGATAATCCGTCAACACCTCATAGCCCAGTTGCCCCAGCAGGTCCGGCAGCGGTGTACCGTCGACCTTGCGGGCCGTGTTGACGACGGCAAAATCGATATCGTTGGTTCTCAGGCCGTAGATCAAGCCATACACCTGCGAGTAAACGACCATCGGCCAGCTGCCGATCAGCAGGCCATACTCAAAAAACCGGACACGACTCAGTTCTCGCAACAGATCGTTGATCTGCTCAATAAACGGCGACGGATCACACTTTATCTCCATCACCCCTCGCCATTCTTCAAAATACTATCGATCGTCGCGATGCGCTTTTTATTCGCCTTGAGGCTCGATTCGAGTTTTTTGCGGCGCTCCAGAACCGGTTTGAGCTCCTCGGCTCTTTGGTGGGAAAGGTGCTCGAAAACAACTTTCTTTCCGTCGCGATAGCGCAAACAGGGGTAGACATACTCCTTATCGTTACTCTTAACCTTACGTTCGCTCAATGATCCCTTGGGGAGTTTGTCGATTTCACGATGCAGGCGATCAGCCAGCTCGACACAGCGATCTCGCTCGGATTTCAGCATATTGAAGACGGATTGGTCTTTATTTCTGGCGCACATCGCTCACTCCAATTTTGTACCTACAACTTAACATTATTTGACATAGTGTGGTACAAATTTTTTGTACCAACAGGACATGAAATATTAAGATTTGTTGGTACAAATTGGTGTCACACGTTTTGCCTTCCCGGGCGCACCTAAATGTCAACATGTCAAGCCTGACCCGCTTGCCTCTCCTTATCACATTTGCACTATCTAAGAAAATCCTATAGTGAACAACCATAGCCACAACCAGATCAGGTCGAAGGGCCACGGTTATTTTGGTGACTCTATATTTGGGTACCACTAGTAGGTTTGATTTTTAC
>JARRKW010000532.1:0-1891 GCA_037387645.1 Desulfuromonadaceae bacterium | reverse complement strand
CCGAGGACCTGGCCGGAAACATGGACGATGTCGCCATCGAGCTGCCCGCTGCCCCTCTCTTCTTCAAGAAAGCGGACATAATCGCCATCGGGCACAAAACAGATATCCTGACTCTCCGCCTTCTCCGCCACCCGCAGATTCAGCCGGCTGGCTTCCAAGCGCACCTCTTCCTTGGTCAGGCCGCCCAAAGGAAAGAGCACCTGCGCCATTTGCGCCTGGGTCAGGGTATAGAGAAAATAGCTCTGATCCTTGGCCGGATCGAGCCCCTTGCGTAGCGACCAGCGCTCCTGCTCCCGTTCGATGCGAGCATAGTGCCCGGTGGCCAGAAAATCGGCTTCCAACTCCCGGGCCCGATGCAGCAGCAGCTCAAACTTGAGGACCTGGTTGCAAAGCACACAGGGATTGGGGGTGCGGCCGGAAAAGTAGTCGTCGCAGAAACGATCGATCACCTGGCGTTGAAAATGTTTTTCGAAATTGACCACATAAAAGGGGATAGCGAGCTCATCGGCCACCCGCCGGGCATCGTAGACATCATCGAGGGAACAGCAGGAGCCGAAGGTTTCACCGTGCTGATCGGTAAAGGAGGAGTAGTCCCAGAGCTGCATGGTCAGACCGATCACCTCATGCCCCTGCTCTTTGAGCAGAGCGGCCGTCACACTGGAATCGACGCCGCCACTCATGGCGACGATTATGCGTTTTTTCTTGCTTGTCATGGTTTGCAGTCAGTTGCAATAAACTAGGTTGTGGAAGTTGTGGAAGCCGGATTGAGCTACTGGGGAACCCTGAGCAGGAAAGGCTTTTCCTGTTCAGGGAAAAGCCCTCCTCCCCCGGATACACATTTTGTGGCCCGGGACTTGCCAATCACGAATCTCCAATCACTATTTACTGCCCTGCTTCTCCTTATAATTCTTGATGGCCTCGTGCAGGGCGTCGGCCGCCAGGTTGGAGCAGTGCATCTTCTGCGCCGGCAGACCATCGAGGGCCTCAGCCACCGCCGCATTGGTCAGAGCCAGGGCCTCGTCCAGGGTCTTGCCGACGGCCATTTCCGTCACCATGGAGGAGGTGGCAATGGCGGCACCGCAACCGAAAGTCTTGAACTTGATGTCCTTAATGACATCGTTCTCCACCTTCAGAAATATCTTCATGATATCCCCGCAGGAGGCATTGCCGACCTCACCGACGCCGTCCGCGTCTTCGATTTCACCCACGTTGCGGGGGTTGGAAAAGTGATCCATAACCTTGTCAGAATACATGAGGTTTCTCCTTTATGGAAACATAAAGTCGTTTCTATATCTTCAAATAAAAGCCATTGTTTTAGTGGACTTTTCTGATGACTTGGCACTCCTCGCAGGTCATCGGTTCCTTGCGGTTGTAGAGAGGACTCATGTCCCGCAGCCGCTGCACAATAGGAGGCAATACTTCCAGGACGTAATCGACCTCTTCCTCGGTGTTGTCCGCCCCCAGGCTGAAGCGGGTACTGGAATGGGCCAGCACCACGTCGACGCACATGGCACCCATCACGTGGGAAGGCTCCAGGGAGCCCGAAGTGCAGGCCGAACCGGAGGAGGCGGCAATGCCTTTCATGTCGAAGAAGAGCAACAGGGATTCGCCCTCGATATAGGCAAAACTGATATTCAGGGTGTTGGGCAGGCGCCGGCTGGAATCGGGATGGCCATTGAGCTTGACCTCGGGAACCAAAGTCAGAATGCCCTGTTCCAGCTTGTCCCGCAGCCGCCGGATGCGACCGGCTTCTTCCTCCAGGTGACCGCCGGCCAGCTCGCAGGCCAGACCCAAACCGACAATGCCGGCCACGTTATGGGTACCGGCCCGGCGGTTGCGTTCCTGGTGTCCGCCATGGATAAAGGGGGTCAGGCGGGTGCCGCGCCGGACA
>JARRKW010000531.1:0-1899 GCA_037387645.1 Desulfuromonadaceae bacterium | reverse complement strand
GGGGCCGCCTATCGGCCCTATGTGGTGATGCGCTACTGGCCGCCCCGGGCCGATGAGGTATTGCGGCAGCTGGCCGCTGACGGTATCAAAGAGGCGGTGGTGCTTTCCATGTATCCCCATTACACCGCGGCGACCACCGGCAGCAGTCTCAAGGATTTTCAGGGCGCGGTCGAGCGGGTCTATCCCGCGCTGAACTATTCGACCATTGAGCAATGGTATGACTGGCCCGGTTATCTCGATGCCCTGGCCGGTCGGGTTCAGGCCGGACTCGAGTATTTTCATGAGCTGGTGCGGGAGGAGGTCACCATTCTGTTTTCCGCCCATGCCCTGCCGCAGAAGTTCATCGATCGCGGCGATCCCTATCTGGAACAGGTCATGGCGACAGTGCGGGGGGTGATGGAACGGCATCCCGGGCGCAGTTGGGAGATTGCTTTCCAGAGCCGCAGTGGACCGGTTAAGTGGATGGAGCCCGGAACCGAAGAAGTTATCGATCGTCTGGCGGCCGCCGGCTGCGAAAACCTGTTGATCGTGCCGGTTTCTTTCGTCTCCGATCATATCGAGACGTTGCATGAGATTGATGTCGAATATGTGCAGCATGCCATCGGCCGGGGCATCCGCACGGTATTTCGCAGCCCTTCCCTCAATGATCAGCCGGATTTTCTGGTCGCTCTGGCGGCTCTGATACGTCGGCGGATGGAACATCCATGAACCCGATTTGTTCTGTTTGCGGTAAATCTTTTGATCCCGCAGCGCAGCCGTCGACTCCGGCCGAGGAAGCCGGGGCCATTATGGCGCGGGAACTCTGGGCCGACGACGGCAAGCTGTGCCCGGCCTGTCTGGCCAACCGGGGAACCCTGGGCATGATGTATTGTCAGGAATTTTTTCGCTGAACAGCACAAAAGGCTTCCGCTATAGAAGCCTTTTGTGCTGCGAGGGGATATGGTCTAACCCGGCGGACGGCGTCGGCGGCGTTTGTCGCTCACAGGCCGGTTTTTTTCAGTTTCTCAAGCAACTCCTTTTGTTTTTCCGTCAGCTGTTTGGGGACCTCGATGTCGATGGTGGCGTAGAGATCGCCTTTGCCACCGTCACGTTTCGGTACGCCGTAGCCGGCCAGACGGATTTTGCCGCCTGAGGCGATGCCGGCCGGGACCTTGACCCGTCGCGGGCCCTCCAGGGTTGGCACCTCGGCTGAAGTGCCGAGGCAGGCACCGCTAAAGGGGATATGCAGACGGACATAGAGATTGTCGCCGTCGCGGCTGAAGGTCGGGTCAGACTCCACCTCGATTTCCAGAAACAGATCGCCGGTGGGGCCGCCGCTGGGGCTGATCCCTCCCTTGCCGGGGACGCGCAGTCGCTGCCCCGATTCAACGCCGTTGGGGATTCGTACCTGGAGCTGTTCGACCTGTCCCTCGCGGCGGAAATCGATGCGGCGTTCGCCTCCCAGGATGGCCTGGCGCAATGGAATGGACAGTCGCATGACGAAGTCCTGCCCCTTCAGTACCCGGCTGCGGGGGGTGCTGCTGAAAGGACTGCGGCGTCCGCCACCGCCGAACAGGTGGCTGAAGATATCGTCGCCGCCGAGACCGAATTCGCGAAAAATGTTGCCGAGATCGAAATTCCGGTAGATATCCTCCTGGCTGAAGCGCTGATGGAAGCCGGTGTCACCGAACTGGTCGTACTGGCGCTTTTTCTCCGGGTCGGAAAGAACCGCATAGGCTTCGGTAATTTCCTTGAATTTTTCTTCGGCTTTCTGATCCCCCGGGTTCTTGTCCGGGTGGTATTTGAGAGCCAGTTTGCGGTAAGCTTTTTTTATCTGGTCCGCCGCGGCGTCTTTTTTCAGGCCGAGAACGGCGTAGTAGTCTTTGGCCATGGAGTCTCCTTGGATCGTGTGGATTTCGC
>JARRKW010000530.1:0-3186 GCA_037387645.1 Desulfuromonadaceae bacterium | reverse complement strand
GCAACCAGCAAACCCAGACAGAAAAATTTTATGCGTTCCCGTCGCACATTCATGCATTACTCCTTCGGGCTACTGATTGCCGCCGCCATTCACTTCGGAAAAATCGTCGACCTGCGCACCCATGCCTTCGACCTCGATAATTTCGCGGTCGGTAAGCAGGTTTTCTCCAAGCATCTGGCCGGCTTCACTGAGGTTCAGCTGCATTTTCACATAGGCATCGCCCTCGGGGGTCCAACCATATTCGGTGAGTTCGGCCAAAAACAGGGTGGCCATGACCTTGGTTTTAACCAGGTCGGACTTAAGCATGAAATTTTCCACGGTGGTGTGGCTTTCAAGTTCAAAGCCGACCAGGTTTTTAATCAATTCTTTGTAGGCATCCAGTTCCGCCGCACGCAACGCCTTGAGAGGACCGGCCGCAGAGGGAGTCGAAGTGCCGAAGCCGACCCGGCGGAACAGCTTGTTCTGCAAATCGACGGTAACGCCGTCCACGTTGGTAATGCTGGGCATACGGACGGAGGCTGTCACCTGGGCGATATCCTGAGTCTCATCGTAAAGCACCTCTTCATATTCAACCCCTTTGATCGAAGCGGAGGTTTTCGATTCGGCGTTGCCCATGAAACTGGCGGCGACCATGTCCTCCACCCGTTCTTCGGCACGCAGTTTCAGGCCGTACATGGACTCGACCAGGGCACGTTCCGCCATGACTTTGGCCGCCTTGATGCTCATGATGCGTTTGTTTCCGGCCAGTAGCGGACTCGCTGCCAGGAGCAGGCAGAGCAGAGCCGATAAGAAAACGATGATTTGATTTGAGCGCATAAACGGTTCCTCCTACTTGGAAGGCAGGGTGGTCTGCTTTCCATTAAAACGAATGGGTTCATCGGTAACGGTATAGGTTTTCCGACTGTAGACGTGCATGTCAACTTTTTCCCCGGCGCCGTAACGCGCATCGGCCTTAAGCTCCAGACGGCCGTATTGGGGGATTTGAGTTTCTTGCTTAAGCAGCTCGCGGTTCAACAGATCCAGTTTCCGCACGCTTTGTTCAACCATGGTTCGGTTGCCGCCCCATGCGGTGTTCGCCGGCCAGATCAAGCAATGTGCCAGCAACAGGAACAGAATAAGAAACCGCAATAACGGCATCGCTTACCAGTCCTCTTCGGACAGCTTTCGGCCTATTCCACCGCTGGAGCTGGAACTCGCCGCGGGAGCTGGTTGGCTCGAGGTCGAGGTTTGGGTTTGGCTGGTACGTGGTGCCGGTTGTTCCGGGGCTGGCGCGGGTGCCGCAGCAGCCTGGGTTGCCGCCGGTTGACTTACCGCAGCCCGTTTTTGTGTTCTGGCCGGTTGCACTTGAGCCGGCGCTTGCGCCAAGAGTTGACGGCGGCCAAGGGTTTCGGGCTGGATCGGAACAGCCTGGAACAGAGCGGCATAGGTTTCATAACTGAGAGAAGGCTCTTGGGCGGAGACGGTTGGGTCAAATGCGGTTAATGCCGCTACCGTCTTTTCATCGAGAATTCCGTTGACCTGAACATCATAGCCGAGGAGAAAGAGCCATTCTTGGGCTTTGGCAATGCGTATATTTTCACTGGTGCTGTAGAAATCCTGAGACAAGGCACTCATGACAACCTCGTCAGGCAGGGCGTCTTCGCCCAGAAGTCTCCAATAGGGAAGGTTGAGATATTTGCCCACAATCTGCATCATGCTGACCTCAACCAACAGGCGTACGGCCGCATGTCGACCCTGGACCTTTTTTATGGATCCCTTGCGACCAAAAGTAGGGCCAAACAGGGCGATGCCCAATTCTTTTTCGGCCAAGCCTTTCCGGACTTCCATGCTGTTGACCGTGTTCATGCGCGAAATACCGGCCGCATTGGTAAAGGAGGCTTCAGCCCCGGCATCGGTATTGGTCCCACGGGTCTCCAGCCCCCGGTCGAATTCGGTGATGCCGCCGCTGATGACCACATCGGGAATCAGCTTGTTGTCAAAGGTTGAGTAGCCGGTGACAATCTGGTTTTGAATGAAAGCGGGATCATAGGGGATGAAGGTAATTTGTCCGCCAATCGAATTCAGGCTACTTTTGATCATCTCGGTAATGTCACGTGGAATTTCGCCGCCGGTGGAACCGGATGTGCCGGTATTGTCTCCAATGGGGTTGCTTTGGATTTTAACCGGCGAGACAGCGTAAATTTGCGACATCAGGCCCAGGTCCTGCAGCGCTTTGGAGTAGTTGGTGACTTTGACCTGAGGAGCAGCTTCCGGCAATTCTACATCGACGTTTGCCGGATCCATCGCGGCACAGGAGACCAGCAATATAAAGAACGGTAAAAACAAAAAATGTTTCATCAAAATTCCCCTTCATCCTATAGATATCGTGCAACGCAGAAGAGAATCTAACTATTTATTCAACCACCTGCGTTTTGTCTCCCTTGCTTTGGTCAATGATGACTATATCTCCTCTGACCGATCCGCCGGGTCCCATAATGACACTGTTCATATTGGCACCGCTCTGTTGGTCGCCTGTTTGACCGTCGGCATTTTTGGTGCCGGCTTTGGCACGGACGGCGGCCCGACTTTTGGCATTCTGAACAATGTAGGAGATGTTTTTATCGGGCTTGCCCAGTTCGTCATACTTGCTAACGCCGTCGTCGGTGAATTTGGATATGCCGTCATCCAGATCATCGGCCATGCTGAGGGTCGCTCCACCGATGAAAAGAATGGTGAACAGTACGGCAGGAACAAAAAAGATTCTTTTCAACATGGAGTTTCTCCTCTCATTGTTTTTGGTGAAAATAGCAGTTTTTCTAACGTTTTCTGTATCAAAAGGCGGCTCCCGGGCCGGATCGGGCCCGGGAGCCGTGTGCTAACGGGTGCTATTCTACGACAACCGAGCCCATGTTGGCTTTGTTGTCCTTGCCGATGGCGACGTTAGCAGCGCCCTGGACGTTGGATTGGTTGATAACGGCACCTTTGACCGAAGCGTTTTTGATGTCAACCGTGCCCATGTTGGCGGTGTTGCCTTTGCCGATGGCGACGTTGGCAGCGCCCTGGACGTTGGACCGGTTGATAACGGCACCTTTGATATTGGAGCCTTTGATGTTGGTGGAGCCCATGTTGGCGGTGTTGTCCTTGCCGATAGCGACGTTGGCAGCGCCCTGGACGTTAGACTGATTGATGACCGCACCTTTCACAGCG
>JARRKW010000529.1:0-1903 GCA_037387645.1 Desulfuromonadaceae bacterium | reverse complement strand
GGTGCGCCAGGCCATGGCCTATGCCATCGACAAACAGGAACTCATCGACGGGGTGCTGCTCGGTCTGGGACAGGTGGCCACCGGACCCTACAAGCCGGATACCTGGGTGTATAATCCCAAGGTGCGCCGCTATCCGCACAATAGGGACAGGGCCCGGGAGTTGCTGGCCGAGGCCGGCTGGCAGGATGGGGATGACGACGGGATTCTCGACAAGGATGGCAAGAAGTTTTCCTTCACCATTGTCACCAATCAGGGGAACGATCTGCGGGTGAAAAGCTGTGAAATCATTCAACGGCGCCTGCAGGAGGTGGGGATCGAGGTCAAGATCCGGGTCATCGAATGGGCCTCCTTCCTCAAGGAATTCATCAATCCCGGTAACTTTGACGCTACCGTGCTCGGTTGGACCGGTGGTCCCGAACCGGATCAGTACAATATCTGGCATTCCAGCAAGACCGGTCCGCGGGAGTTGAACTTTATCGGCTTTAACAATGCCGAGGTCGATGCCCTGCTGGAGAAAGGTCGGCGCACCTTCGATCAGGCGCAGCGCAAAGCCTGCTACGATCGTTTTCAGGAAATTCTGGCCGAAGAGCAGCCCTATACCTTCCTCTATGTCAGCGAGGCCCTGCCGGTGGTGGCCCGTCGCTTTCGGGGTATAGAGCCGGCGCCGGCCGGAATTACCTATAACTTTATTCGCTGGTTTGTTCCTGCCCAGGAGCAGAAATACACCCAGTAGGGTGTTTGCGGCCTTTGCTGCCATTAAGGTGCAGGTTTTAATATGATCCCCTATCTCATAAAACGATTGTTGCTGATGCTCCCCCTGCTGTTGGGGATCACCTTGATTTCCTTCCTGGTTATCCATCTGGCGCCGGGGGAACCGACCGACCTGCAGACCCAGCTCAACCCCCAGGCCAGTGCCGAACTGCAGGAAAAATTGCGGGCCCGGTACGGTCTCGATCAGCCCCTGTACGTGCAGTACGGGCGCTGGCTCTCCCGTTTGGGGCGGCTCGATTTCGGCGAATCCTTTGCCCAGGATAATCGTCCCGTGTTCGATAAAATCGTCGAGCGTTTGCCGGTGACCATCCTGATCAATGTGCTGTCCATCGCGGTTATTCTGGCGGTTTCCATCCCCATTGGCATTCTTTCCGCCACCCGCCGCAATTCCCTCTTTGACCGGGGGACCACCATCTTTGTTTTTCTCGGTTTCGCCACCCCTTCTTTCTGGCTGGCGTTGCTGCTCATGGATTTTCTCGGTGTGCGCCTCGGACTGTTTCCCGTTGTCGGCATCAAGTCCCTCGGTTACGACTATCTCCTCTGGTACCAAAAGATCTGGGATGTCATTCATCATCTGATTCTGCCGGTCCTGGTTTCCGCTTTCGGCGGGCTGGCCGGTTTTTCCCGTTACATGCGTTCCAATATGCTGGAAGTCATCCGTCAGGATTACATTTTGACCGCCCGGGCCAAGGGCTTGTCCGAACGGGTGGTTATTTACCGGCATGCCCTGCGCAATGCCCTGCTGCCGGTCATCACCATTCTGGGGTTGTCGGAGCCGGGACTGATCGGCGGCAGTGTCATCTTTGAAACCATTTTCGCCATCCCCGGCATGGGGAAATTGTTCTATGACGGGGTCATGATGCGGGATTATCCCCTGATCATGGGGATTCTGGTCATCGGCGCGGTGTTGACCCTGCTGGGCAACCTGCTGGCCGATGTCAGCTATGCCTTGGCCGATCCCCGTATCCGGCGGGCCTGAGTGCAGTCGGTGGTTGTTGGACGTCTCCGCTTTCTGTTATATTCAAACTTTGCCCCATTGCCGATTGTTTCCGGAGGGAATTCTTGATCGACTGTCATTGCCATCTGCTGCCCGGACTCGACGATGGCCCGGAAACCCTGGATGAAGCAGTCG
>JARRKW010000528.1:3919-5228 GCA_037387645.1 Desulfuromonadaceae bacterium | reverse complement strand
ATGTCATCGGAACCGGCCCAGAAGTGGGAGGTCTGATCCCCGGGGGTGACGCCGTCGGGATAGGAACCCATGGCGTCGCTGGCATCACCGCTGGCGAAGGTTCCCGTCACCGGGTTGGAGGTGCCACCGTCGGTGAGCTCGTAGGTGTTGGCATTGCCCGGAGCATGACAGCTCAGACAAAGATTGTAAGTCATGTAGGGTACCGGGTCCGAACTGACACCCTGGTGACACAGACTGCAGTCGAATCCATGAACCCGGCGGGCTTCGGCACTTCGGAACGAGAGCACTCCGAGAGCCAAAATCAACACGACAACACCTGTTTGGTATTTCATTTATTGCCCTTTAATTCATTGCAACAGACCCTGGATTTGCGAACTTGGCCGAGGTCCCGACCGTGCTATCGATAACCAGCGATTATCCGTTCTATTTCTTATCTCCGGCGCAAAAAGCGCCCGATCAACCCATAAGTGAGGTTCCTGCACAAGTCACCAGAACCGTAAATTCACTGAATGGATTGGCCAGATGACCGAAACGGTCTGGTAAAAGACGATACAGAAAACCGACACGGGATTCTGAAGCGCTCTTATATTCAGCTGACTGCATCATCCGTTAAAGCATTAATCAGCCCACAAGCCATAGCATTAAAACCGGAAAAGCAATTAGCATTCCAATAGCTTATTAGCTTTTACACATAAACTAATCCAAACTTTATCGTCGGTGTTTATGGATAAAATGAGCGCCGATCTGTCGATTCCGGAAATATATGCGGTTGTTAGTGATCCGATTAGTTAATTCCATTCATTAATTCTGGCCCTTTTGCCCGCTGACTGCGTTGCGTCTCCTCGGCTTAGCGCAGGCCAGGCCTGTGTCGACGCGCCTTGCCAGCGACCAAAATGCCGCAGAATTATCTAAAAGGACTAACCAAACGGAACACTAGGTACGAAAGGGATTGGGGACGGGGAAATTGCTGTCGCGGCAACCACTCAAATGTCTGCCCCTACCAAGAACGGCCTGGTATACTACTGGCTACGGAGAACAACAAGAGAAACAGGTCTGATCTCATACAGGAGGCGCCATGTCTTCGGCTTTCAAAGATCATTTCTCCTCGGTTGCGGAAGCCTATCGCAGTTTTCGCCCCGAATACCCGGAAGAGCTGTTTCAGTGGCTGGCGGAGGTTGCCCCACGGCAACTGTCAGCCCTCGATTGCGGCTGCGGAACGGGCCAGGCAACGCGGGCGCTGGCCCGCTATTTTTCCCAGGTTTACGGCCTGGACCCAAGCCCCGAACAGATTAAGCAAAATGCCCCGGAA
>JARRKW010000528.1:684-3849 GCA_037387645.1 Desulfuromonadaceae bacterium | reverse complement strand
CCTACCGGGTCGCTCCGGCGGAAGCAACCGGTCTGCCCGACAAAAGTCAGGACCTCATCATCGCCGCCCAGGCCCTGCACTGGTTCGACCTGGACCGTTTTTTTCCGGAAGTGCGCCGCCTGGCCCGCCCGGGTGCGGTCTTTGCCGCCATCAGCTATGGCCTGCTGACCATCGACGAGGAATTCGACCCCCTCATTGGAAGGCTGTATCAGGAGCTGCTCGGCCCCTACTGGCCCCCGGAACGTCGGCATGTGGAAACGGGCTACCGAACCCTGCCCTTTCCCTTTCGGGAACTGGCGGCGCCGTCATTGACCATGAGCGCCCGATGGGCCGTCGATCAGCTGTTGGGCTATCTGTCGACCTGGTCGGCGGTCAGGGAGTTCAAGAGGAGAACGGGTCGGGACCCGTTAGAAGAGATGGGGGAACAGCTCCATGGGCTGTGGGGGGAAACCGAAACGCCGCGAACCATTTTCTGGCCGCTGACGGTCCGGGCGGGATATGTCGATTAGGCGGAACGGTTCAAGCGGACAAGGTCACCAGCGAAACAACCAGGTTGCGGCCTTCCACATTCCGCACCACATCAAGGGTAACCTCCGGCGCATCGTCGGCGGGCACGGTGCGCTTGATGCCCATGCGATCCAGAATCAGGGTTTCCTTGCTGAGCCAGAGATGCTCCTCCGGCCGACCCAGTACATCACACACCACCTCGAGATAAACATCCAGGATCCGGTCATCCCGGCCCAAGGTCAACATGCGCTGATCAATCCGGTCGAGTTCCGCCCGCAGCCCGGTAGCCGTCAGGGCGCCTTCGCCAGCGGCGTCATGACCGTTCCGACCAAAACGTTGCTGCAGATCGAGTTTGGCCTGCAGGTGGGCACGATGGCGCTCCAGCTCGGAACGTTCCGTTTTGATCAGGGCAATCCGGTGCTGCGCCAAACCCAACAGATGGTCAAAGGCCCTGCGCTTGAGATGGCGCCGGGTTTTCTTTTCGCTGGCGGCCGGTTCCATAAGACGATGGTCCTCGAAACTGACGGCAACCTGAGACACATCGTGCTGAACAATTTCACCCGCCAGGGCTGTCCCTAAAATGGTCTTTTCCCGCTTTTCCATGGCCAGCAGGGCATTGATTGGAGACGAGGAACCCGCTTTCGCCTGCCGTCGATAATTGCTCAGGGCCGGATCGCCGGCAAGAAAATTCCCCATGGCGCTGCCGGAAATGAAGAAATTGCGCAGCCGCGCATCACTACCGTAGCAACTTCCTTTTATACCCCGACACCCCACGAATCCACGGATCGGTTCCTTCCACGGCACGCTCAATGGCGGCATGGAGCAGAGCATCGGGATAACTGCAGGCGAGCTCTTTGCTGCCGAAAAACGAGCGGATAAATCGCCACATGTCTTGATTCCCTATCCGGCAAACCGGTTGAAAACTGCCCTCCAGGCGTCGACAGGACCCATAGACAAAATCCCCTCTCCCTCCAGAGCGGGGTCAACAGCCTGTTTGACGGTAAAAAAATATCTTCCCCATATTATCAAAAAAGCAATTTTTGATAATATGGTTGTCTTCCCGAACAACGGCCCCAATGTGGCACAAAAACGGCCTTCCCGCAAGGAGAAGGCCGCCTGCATTACATTCCGTCCATACCACTTTCAACCCGATACGGTTCAAAATTCATCATAGGAAATTCGCTGTCTTCCCGTCGAAGCCCCCTGCTGCAGGGTAAAACGCCGCACCAGCTGTTGCAGTTGCTCGGCCTGACTGGAAAGTTCCTCGGCGGCGGAAGCGCTTTCTTCCGCATTGGCGGTGTTCTGTTGGGTCACCTGATCGATCTGGCCGACGCCCACGTTGATCTCGGAAATGCCCTGGGCCTGTTCATCACTGGCTATGGCAATGGTATTGACCAACTCGGAAACCCCGGTAATACCGGAAACGATTTCCTCCAAAGCAGCGGCGGTCTGATGGGCAATCTGACTGCCATTTTCGGTCTTGGCAACGGAACCCTCGATAAGTTGCGAGGTTTCCTCGGCGGCCTTAGCGCTGCGGGCCGCCAAGTTACGCACCTCTTCGGCAACCACGGCAAAGCCTTTACCATGCTGCCCGGCGCGGGCCGCCTCCACAGCGGCATTGAGGGCCAGCAGGTTAGTCTGGAAAGCGATTTCGTCGATGGTTTTTATGATCTTGGAGATGTTCTGTCCCGCTTCGTTGATCTCGGTCATGGAGGCCACCATGGACTCCATCCGGGCACTGCCTTTCTCCGCGGCCTCCTGCGCTTGCCGGGCCAGGCCGTTGGCCTGTTTGGCGTTGCCGGCATTCTGGGAGGTCTGTGACGACATCTGATTGAGGGAAGCGGAAATTTCTTCCAGACTGGCGGCCTGCTCCGTCGCCCCCTGGGAGAGACTCTGTCCCGAATCACTGACCTGGTTGCTGCCAACGGCAATCTGCTCACTGGCCACCTGAATCTGCATCAGAATCTCATTGAGGTTATCGACCATGCTCTGCAGGGCCAACCCCAGCTGATCCCGTTCGGAGGCCAGGGTTATCCGCACGTCCAGATTCCCGGCCGCAATCTCTTCAGCTACATCGGCATTGGCCTTGAGGCTGTCCGCCATGGCGTCCAGGGCGCTGCCCAACTGACCCAATTCATCTTTCCGTTGCAACCGAAGTCGCATGCCGAAATCACCTTCCGCCACTTTCTTGGCAAAATCGACCCCCTGAACAATCGGTTTGACCAGGGATCGGGTAATCAACAAAGCCACTGCAATAATGCCCACCAAACCGACGATACAAATGACCGCCATACTGATTTTCATCGATTGGATGGCACTGAAAGCCTCGGCCTCGTCAATCTCAACCAGCATGGCCCAATGCAGCTCACCGATTTTGACCGGGGTATAGGCAGAAAGGACCGGATTGTCGTTGTAATCAAGAATAATCTCTTGTCCCGCCTTGCCCGCCAGGGCCGCTTCCGCCGCATGGGTTCTAACACTGCCTTTTTGCGGATTGGCAAAGGAGGCCTTGACACTGTGGTTGGCAGAATCCAGATAAGAATCGGAACGCATCAGATAATCGGCGCCGATCAAATAACTCTCACCGGTCTGTCCCATGCCGGCCCGTTCCGTCATGATGCGATTGATGGCCTCCAGGGAAATCTGCAGGGCTACCAC
>JARRKW010000528.1:0-668 GCA_037387645.1 Desulfuromonadaceae bacterium | reverse complement strand
CCGGAGCGGCGATAAAGGAGGCGGGCTCGTTGTTGCTCGGCGCATAGGGCTTGAAATCGACCAGCACGGGTTGCAGCAACCCCTGGCGAAAAGCCTCGGCCAGGGAACTGTCCTTGAGTTTTCCCCGCTGCAAATCGGCGCCCAGGTCAGACTCCTTGGCCGCCGAATAAACCACTTCGCCGGCTTTTGAAATCAGAAAAAGGTCGTAATACCCGTATTCCTTTTGGTAATGATTCAACCAAGGACCGAATTGCGCTTCGGCCTGGTTCCAGGCTTCGCCGCCAACCCTCTTCCCATTGTCGTCATAGGACTGCGCAAAGGCCTTCAGGGCCGCGAGGACGGAATCGTTCCGGGACAGCACTACGATGTCGCCGAAACGTTCGGAAAAGAACCCTTCGATCTGGGATTTTTTGATTTCGCGAACGCCCTGCAATTGGTTGAAGGCTTGAGCAGAAAGAGCTATTTCACTTTTCTGCAAAGTCAAATAACTGACTAGGGCGAAGGGGGTCAGACCGAGAAGTAAAAACGCGAGGAGAAACCTGGGGGCGAGCTTCATCTGACTGAACACGGAAGAACTCCTTTCTTTTCACCAAGATACGATGACCGGGGCAGCATTAAAGATGTTTTGCCCCATGGTCAGAAAGCCCTCCCAACCAGATATGAATGCA
>JARRKW010000527.1:0-1924 GCA_037387645.1 Desulfuromonadaceae bacterium | reverse complement strand
AATCAATCGCCGTTCGATGCCACGAACGATGACGTGATGCAACAAATCCGGGATGTCGAGACGGGGTTGTCTGGGCATGGAAGAACCATAGCACAGAACCTAAAGCAATCAAGCAACAGCGTTATATCTAGCTTTATGGAGAAGTTAACTCCCCGGAATCTAAGATAAATTACAACTAAATTGTAGCCTGTTTTTTGGAGCCTTTCCTGCTAATAATGAATTAAGACCGGAGCAGAAAGAGAGGCGATCATGATGACCAACCCCCAAGACAGGCTAAGAGCTTTCCACGAGTTGCGCAGCACTATTCGTAGTTCGGAAAAAACCTTGGTTGTTGGGGTGGATGTTGCCAAAAATCGGCATCATGCCTTTTTCGGCACCTCCACCGGCCATACTCTGTGGAAAAAGTTGATCTTTGACAACTCAATCCAAGGCTTTAATCGCCTGCAGGACATGGCGAACAATCTGATGACCCAAAACGGTTTGCAAACCTGCGTCTATGGAGTCGAGCCGACCGTATCCTACCACAAACCCCTAGCTGAACATCTGATTCTCCAGGGCCAGCAGGTGGTCTATGTCTCCAATGTCACGGTGAAGAACAATCGCAAAACCCTGGATGGCCGCTGGGACAAAAACGACACCAAGGATGCCGCCAATATCGCTGATCTGGTCAGTCGAGGTCGCTGTCAGTATTACGACCTGGCTGAAGAGGATGTTCTGGAACTTCGCAACCTCATCGCCTACCGAACCAAGCTCAAGAAACTGGAGCATGGCATGCGGATGCGGCTCCGTAACAATCTCCTGGCCCAATACTTTCCCGAGCTTGATGCTCTGATGCCCCAGGGTGGGCAGGATGCTCTGATCCTCGATATTATTGCCCAAGGATTCGCCCCAGCCCAAATTGCAGCCATGCCGTACGAAGAGTTTCGCGCCCGGCATCAAAGCCAACAACGGCACATTGCCCAGGAACGCCGCTTACGCACGATCTGGGAGCTGAGCCACGAATCGGTTGGTTGCGCCATGCCCGAAGCCACGGCCTGGGAAGGGCGAATGCTGATTGACCAGCTCCGCCACACCCGCCAGAGCAAGCAGGAACTGGAAGGTCGGCTCAGGGCTGTAGCCCAACGCTTTCCGGCTTATTCCCATCTACTGACCATCCCCGGTTTCGGTCCGATTGTTACTACAATGGTTCTGGCAGCGATCGGTGACGCCCAGCGTTTCACCAGTCGTAAACAAATTTTGCGGCTAGCCGGTCTGGATCTGAGCGCCAACCGCAGTGGCACGAAAAGCGACAGTGCTATTCCTGTCATCTCCAAACAGGGGAAGGCTGGCTTGCGTTATGCCCTATTTCAGGCAGCCACTATTGCCAGTTACAAAGATGAAACCATCCGTAACCAATTCACCCGGTTGCTGAAAGGCCGCGAATTGGAGCGGGGTATCAAGATGAAAATGCGTATCAAACTGGCTGCCAAATTGCTGGTGGTGGCCTGGACTCTGATGAAGCAAAACACAGATTTTGATCCTGATTGTTTCAGATCGTAACCGAACCTGGAACAGTCAGCGGCGAGAAGAGCCCGATCAAGGACGTTGAGGCAATGACCTCGGGCGGGACAAACATGGGCCTCTCACTGGAATCTTGAAGATTGGATTAGGAATGCTGAGGCGCGCCTGCACCCGTAAGTGGACAGGAAATGCCGGATATCAGTAACGATAAACCTCAAGATTCGCCTAACAGTGGGACAGAGCCGCCAAAAAGACAGCAGGAAAACTGTACAAAAAACCAGGCCACGATTTCAAACGACTGATATTACACGGAAATTTATTTACCTTGACACAAAGAAGATAGAATGTCCCCTCAAGCCCCCCAGCCAACAGGGGGGACGGGTGTTCTGCGGCAAAGGCTGCCAGAACTGCTGCACCCTGACGG
>JARRKW010000526.1:0-1927 GCA_037387645.1 Desulfuromonadaceae bacterium | reverse complement strand
GCGCCACATCAGCTCGGTGGCCAACCTGACCCGCCGGGACGGCACGGAACTTCTCGCTCTGGCCGGCCCGGTGCCGCTGCGAACCAGCATCCGGACCTTCCCCCTGGAGCAGGCCAACGAGGCTCTCGATCAGCTGCGCGCCGGCAAAATCGAAGGGGCGGCCGTTCTGACCATGGCCGGGACGTATACACCCTGACGCGCAGTTTAAATTGACATCAGCCGGGGCCTTCTGTATATAAAAGGGCCGGCCTGGTCATTCCTTAGACCCGGTTTATCCCAGTGGCGCCTTCGCGCAACCTGGAACAACCGCGGTTCATCGATAACGGAAGGGCTTTGCCAGCGCGGATTGCAACCCTTTTCCGGATATGTGCCGATTATGCCCAGATCAAGAGAAGCCGCCCAAGCCAACCTGAAAAACCTCTACCGGATTTTCACCATTCCGGAAGCTCCCGAATCCACCCTTGGCAGCGTCGATCAGGCCATCACCAGCAACGTCGCCGACTTTCTGCAGAAACACGTCGTTGCCCTGGAACGCAAAATGTCGGAAATCGAAAAGGATTTCATGGCTCCCCGCATTCCCGAGGAACCCACCTTCGTTTCCGACTACACCGACTTCCTGAAGGAAAAGCTGGTAGCCCAATCGGTCCATACCGCTTCGCCCAGTTTTATCGGCCACATGACCTCGGCCTTTCCCTATTTCATGCTGCCCCTGTCGCGCATCATGGTCGCCCTCAATCAGAACCTGGTCAAGGTGGAGACCTCCAAGGCCTTCACCCCCATGGAACGTCAGGTCCTGGCCATGTTGCATCGGCTGGTCTACAACGGCGACGACGACTTTTACCAGCGCTGGATTCAGAACAGCCGCCACGCCCTGGGCGCCTTCTGCTCCGGCGGCACCGTCGCCAATATCACGGCCCTCTGGGCCGCTCGCAACAAGCTTTGCGGCCCCTCCGGCAACTTCCGCGGCATTGCCCGGGAAGGGCTGGCCAAAGCCCTCCGGCATCTCGACTGCGAGGGTCTGGCTATCCTGGTTTCCCGCCGGGGCCATTATTCCCTGCGCAAGGCAGCCGACCTGATAGGGGTGGGACGGGACCATCTGGTCACGGTGGAGACCGACGAAAACAACCGCATCAATTTAACGAGTCTGCGGGAGAACTGCCGCCGGCTGCAGGGCGAGGGCATCCGCCTTCTGGCCCTGGTCGGCATCGCCGGCACCACCGAAACCGGCAACGTCGATCCGCTGGAGGCCATGGCGGATCTGGCGGCGGAGGAAGGCTGTCATTTTCACGTCGATGCCGCCTGGGGTGGTCCGACCCTCTTTTCCAACACCCATCGGGGGCTGCTGCGCGGCATCGAACGGGCCGATTCGGTCACCATCGACGCCCACAAGCAGCTCTATGTCCCCATGGGCGCCGGCATGGTGGTCTTCAAGGATCCCACCACCCTGGCCGCCATCGAACACCACGCCGCCTATATCCTGCGGCGCGGTTCCCGCGACCTGGGCAGCCATACCCTGGAAGGCTCCCGCCCCGGCATGGCCATGCTGGTCCACGCCGGCCTCTCCATCATCGGCCGCAAAGGCTACGAGCTGCTCATGGATCTGGGCATCCAGCGGGCCCGGCACTTCGCCGAACTGATCCAGGCCCACCCGGATTTCGAGCTGATCTCGGCGCCGGAACTCAATATCCTGACCTACCGCTACAACCCGGCCTGGCTGCAGAAAGCTCTCCAGCAGGCCGATGCGCAGCAGACCAGCCGCATCAACCAACAGCTGGACCAGATCATTGAAATCATCCAGAAACGCCAGCGGGCCGCCGGCAACTCCTTCGTCTCCCGGACCCGGCTCACCCCCAAGCGCTATCCCGGCGACACCATTACGGTCTTTCGGGTGGTCCTGGCCAACCCCCTGACCACCGAGAGCATTCTG
>JARRKW010000525.1:0-3242 GCA_037387645.1 Desulfuromonadaceae bacterium | reverse complement strand
CTCGTTCGCCAAACCCGTGAAGAACGCGACTAAATCAGGGGCCGGTCAACGATAAAAGCCCCGTAAACAGGCAGAAAACACATCAAATGGCGATGTTTCCAGGAAACACCGCCATTTGATGGAAAAATCATTTGCTTTTACTGAGATAGGATGTTTTATATAGTTAGAAGCATTAGATCCGTTGAAAATCCGGGGGGTTGCCGGGTTCAGGCGTAACCCACGGCGGCCCGCGGGAAGGTTTTGTATTCCAACGACTTCAGGGTTGTCGGCGCGACATGATAGACCACGCTGCGGTTGCGACCGTTTTCCTTCCCCTGATAGAGGGCCAGGTCGGCCTCGCGCACCAGATCCTTGGCCGAGGTTCGGCCCAGCCCGCGGGTACCGCTGATGCCGATGGTGGCCGTAACCTGCAACCGTTGCTGCCCATACAGCGGCCTGACCTGGGCAATGGCCTGACGGATCTTTTCCGCCGTGAGATGGGCGTTGGAAAGGGAGGTATTGGGTAAAATAATGGCGAATTCCTCGCCGCCATAACGGCAGACCACATCGGAACAACGGGTCGTCTGCTTGATGGTTTGAGCCACCTGCTGCAGCACCATAGCCCCGCAGGAATGACCGTAGGTGTCGTTGATAGACTTGAAATGATCCAGATCGAGCAACAGCACGGCCACGGGATGGGAGGTACGCCGACAACGGGACAGCTCGGCTTCGAGAATTTCATCGAAATGGGCGCGATTGTAAATGCCGGTGAGGTTATCGGTGCGGGCGATGCGGGCAAGATGATTCTTTTCTTCGAGCAACTTGCGGGTCCGTTGGCGCAGACCGATGTGCAAACGCATCCTGGCGGCCACTTCCCGGACAGATGTGGTAAAGTCATGGCAATCGGCCATGCCGTTCTCAAAAGCGAGAATACGCAATTCCGGATCATGCCGTTGCACAAAAGCCATGGTTGGAATATCGGCCCACTCCTCGTTCTGGCTGACGACGTTTAGATGTTCGATCCGCAGTTGGACCGACTCAGTGTCCCAACCGCAGAGAAACAGATCAATGGGATATTGCTGCAACAGCTGTTTGGTCTCTCCACTATCGGTACTGCAATATATGGCACTGAATAATCCGGTTTCCTGAGCGATGCGCATGAGCTCGGTCCGGAGAGGCAAAGATGGTTCGATGATTATGGCTGTATACGACATAGTAGCTCCTGGAAATTGTCTCCTGTAGTCCCCTTATCGACGGAATAAACCAAAAGGTTTAGCCTCGATTTTTTTATCATTAGTTTTTTTCCGAGTGTTGTTTGGCGGCAGCATTGCCGCTGCCCGCGTTATGTGGCGGCCCCTGGAGGAAAGGGCGATGGAAAAGAACAAAGGCGTGGAAAAAGCGGTTGCCCTTCGTTACGACAAGAATCGCGCCATGGCGCCTCAGGTCGTTGCCGGAGGACATGGAGCGGTGGCGGAAAAAATTGTGGAGATCGCCCGCGAAGCCGGGGTCTATATCATGGAAGATCCCGATCTGGTGGAGATTCTGGCCCATGTCCCGGTGGGTGATGAGATTCCGGAAGAACTCTATCAGGCGGTGGCGGAAGTTCTGGCCTTTGTCTATAAAGTCAACGGTTCTTATCGGGAGTGATGCTGTGGAAAAGGCACTGCGACTCTGAAGGATGAAAGGTAAAAAGTGAGGTGAAAAACGCTTTCACGAATTCCAGATGAAGAGGAACCGGCTTGAGAAGAATCCCGTCTTGAATTCCGAGGTAAAAGAAGGCGTCATCGTGGCCCACCGGGGCGTGGCAGTGGAAGTCCGCTTTGTCGACGGTGAGCAGCGCATGGTGCGGGTCAAGCGCCGTTCCGGACGCCGCCCGCGCCGCCGATCTGGAACCCTTCATTGTCGCCAACAAATGTGACCTGCCGGAAGCCGCCCCCTTCGTGGCGGAACTCAGCGCCACCTATGCCGAGCTGTTACCGGTGTTCCCCTTGAGCGCCAAAAGCGGCGCCGGCCTCGACGCCATCCGCAGCTTTTTCGCCCAGGGCCACCGGGGGGCCTTCGTCGGCACCACCGGCGTCGGCAAAAGCTCCCTGCTCAACGCCCTCTGCCCGGAGGTTGAGTTACGGGTGGGCGAGCTCAACAGCTATACCGGCAAGGGCTGCCATACCACCACCGTCGCCACCCTGCACGACCTGAGCTCCGGGGGAGAACTTGTTGACACTCCGGGTTTTCAGGATTTCGGCCTGGTCGACATCTCCGCCCAGGAACTGTCCCACTACTTTCCCGGCTTTGCACAGGAGCGGAGCGAAAACTGCCGCTTCCGCAACTGCCGCCATCGCAGCGAACCCGGCTGCATTGTCCGCACTCTGGTCCAGGAGGGCCGGATTCCGCCGGAACGTTATGACACCTACCTGGACATCCTCGATCACATCGAAGCCGTCGAAACAACAAACCGCATGAAATAACCGCCGCTTACCCCCGGCACCGTTGCAACAGGTAGCGCGTTGAGTACCACAGCAGCATAATCAGGGCAATCAACGGCAGGGCCGGAATGAACTTGCCGGTCGCCTGCGCCAGCAACATGGCCAGAAACAGCGCCAGCACCGAAACCGGCAGATAAAACCCGATACGTCCCTGCCGCGCCAGCCCTTCCCCGGCCTTCCCGATGACATTGTCGTTGATGCCGTAGCGCCGGGCCACAATGGCGAAAAAAACCACCATGATCCAATCGGAGATGCCGAACACCGGGGCCAGCCCCACCGAGCCGGGAAAAGCCAGTTTAACCAGCACCATATCGATGAGGGGGGGCGGTCCCTCCGGCGCCAGGTAGTAGCGCTGAATTTCCAGGGAAAAACCGGCCGTCGGCCCAAACAGCCAACTGGTGAAATCCGCCAGGGTCATGACCAGACACACCGGCACGATTTCCCACAGCCGATGAACATAGCGGGCCAGGGCCGCCCCGGTCAGGGTCGCTATCAACAACAACAGACCCGACCTGATCACGGTCAGCAACGGCTCCCAGCCATCCAGCGCCGGTATCTGGTTGAGCAGCCAGATACCGGCCGCCAACAGCAGGCCCCAGAACAGATAGACGCCACGAGTGCGCTCCTCCGGGTGCAACAGCAGGGCGGGCAGCAGCAGTTGCGCCGCGGCATACAGTTGCAGAGCGATAAAGCCGCCGCACAGCCAGGGGTGAGTGGCCGGAAGCTGCCGCCCGCTCCACCAGAGGGTGAAGATGGCCAGGCTCCAGAGAAGGTGACAAG
>JARRKW010000524.1:0-3154 GCA_037387645.1 Desulfuromonadaceae bacterium | reverse complement strand
GCAGCCGGGAAGACCCGGAAGGAATTTAAATATGATTAAAATAGGAGTTGTTTCCGATACCCATATCCACACCTTGCGGGAAGGGGCGAAACTGGTCGATCGGTTGCTGGCCGGCTGTTTCTCCCAGGTGGATATGATTTTCCATGCCGGCGATCTGGTCAATCCCGCCTTGCTCGATCTGTTTTCGGACCTGCCGGTTCATGCGGTACGGGGCAACATGGACCCACCCACGTGCGATCTGCCGAGCAAGAAGATTATCGAGGTGGGAACTTTCCGCATCGGATTAATGCACGGTTGGGGACATCCGACAACGCTGGAAGAACGTCTGCAGCACGAGTTCCGGAAGGATGAAATCGACTGCCTGGTTTATGGACACAGCCATTATCCCGTCTGTTATGTCAACGTCGCCGGCATGTTGATCTTCTACCCGGGCAGTGTTACCGATCGCCGGTCCGCGCCGCAGCACACCGTCGGTGTGCTGGAAATCGATCAAAGTATCAGCGGCCGCATCATTGCCGTGGACTGATGTGGCCTGCTGCCGGAGCACCTTTTGGTTTTTCGTCCACTCGGCTGCCGTGACCGAATTGTGGCCGGATTGTCACTTATTCTTGATTCCCGGGGGGGAACACCATAGAATGACTTATTTATTTTGCTGCTCGCATTTAACTGCGGTGAAAGGACATGACATTCATGTTGGAAATTTTCCAAAAGGGCGGTCCCCTGATGTATCCCATCCTGATTTGCTCGGTTATGGCGCTGGCCATATTTCTTGAGCGGGTCTGGACATTCTACCGCATACGCCGGGGAACGGGGCATCTGGTCAGTGAGGTTGAAAACCTGTCCATGAAGCGTCATATCGACGAAGCCTTGGTAGTCTGTCAACGCAACGGATCTCCCCTGGCCCGGATCTTCATTGCGGCCCTGCGCTCCTATGGACGGTCCCGGGATCATATCAAGACCGTGGTGGTGGAGGTCGGTATGCGGGAGGCGGCGCCGCTCGAAAAATATCTCGGTCTGATGGGCACCATCGCCACCATCTCTCCCCTGTTGGGTCTGTTGGGCACGGTCCTGGGCATGATTGAAGCGTTCACGGTCATCGCAACCCATGGCGCCGGCACACCGGCAACCCTGGGGAGTGGTATTTCCCAGGCCCTGATTACCACGGCCGCCGGTTTGTCCGTCGCTATTCCCACCATTTTGTTGCATAAGTATCTGACCAGCCGGGTCGATCGGATTGCCTTGGATTTTGAAGAATATTCCCTCAGGCTCGTCGATTTACTGGGAGACTGATTCATGTCCTTTCTGCGCAAACGCCGAGATGAGCCGAAGGTGGACATGACCCCGATGGTCGATGTGGTCTTTCTGTTGCTGATCTTTTTCATGATTTCGACCACCTTTATCGAAACCCCCGGCCTCTCCATAAAACTCCCCGAAGCCTCCACCAGAGTGGCCGAGAAGGAGCCTGAAGAAATTAAAATCTACCTGTCCAAAAAGGGTGAGATATTTCTGGGCGAAACCCGTATGGATGCGGCCGGGTTGAAACGTCGGCTGGAGGCTTATGGCAAAAAGGCGGAGCATATGACCTTTCTGCTGCTGGCGGACAAGGATGCCCGCCATGGTCAGGTGGTGGAACTGATGGATCTGGCCAAAGTATCCGGCTTCGCGAAACTGGCCATCGCCACCGAAGAAAGGAAACAACCCTAATGGATCAGGTGGGAATCGGCATTGATCTGGGGGGGACCAACTGTCGCGCCGGGCTGGTGTCCGCCGAGGGGCTGGTCGGACCGATGCTGCACATGGCGACCGGAAAAAACCTGAGCTACCCTTTGTTTCTGGACCAGTTGGCCGCTCTCTGGGAATTGCCGGTCAGGGTGGTCAACGATGCCAACGCCATCTGCTGGGGAGAGGCCCTGTTCGGTGCCGGCATGGAATTTTCTTCATTTATCACCATTACTTTGGGAACCGGTGTCGGCGGAGGGCTGGTTCTCGACCGTCACATTTGGCGTGGCGCGGACGGCACTGCGGGGGAGATCGGTCATGTCACCGTGGTTCCCGATGGCCGGCTTTGCGGTTGTGGCAACCGGGGCTGCCTGGAACAGTATGCCTCGGCCAGCGCCCTGGTCCGGGGGGTCCGCGAACGCCTGATTGCCGGCCAGTCCAGTCCCTTGCTGGAGTCGCAAGCTGAACTGAACAGTTCCCAGGTGGCCGCCGCGGCCCGCGCCGGGGATCCGATGGCTCTGGCGGTCATGGCCGAGGCGGGCCGAGCGTTGGGGACGGTTCTGGCGGGTGTGGCCAACCTGCTCAATCTGGAAGGGGTGGTCATTGCCGGCGGCGCCAGTGGCAGTTTCGACCTGCTGCAGCCGATACTGCAGGACGAACTCCAGGACCGCGCCTTTGCGGTTCCCGGTCGTCGGTTGCGGATCGTCCTCGGAAACCTGGGGGACGTGGCCGGAATACTCGGTGCCGCCGATTTGGCCCGGGAAAACCTGCCGTTGACCGACGCCTCGATTTATGGCTGATTCTTCACCCACACAGCCGCAAAGCGGGGGATGTTTCTACGTAACGCGCCCATGTGGCTTGCTTCCCATTTACTTCATGAGTGTTTGTTGCAAAACAAACGGCTGTCCGTCAACTCAACTGATTTAACAGAGGGATAGGGATGGATAACGAAAAATCAACACCCCGGTTGGAGCGTAGCGTTCTGCTGGGCATCAGTGGTCTTTGTCTCGGTTTCGGCGCCCCTGTCGGGTGGCAACTGCTGCGGCTGTTGTTTTTTTGGCAAGACGGACAGGGGCTGTGGGAGCAGGTTTCGGCGGATATTTTCCGCTCCAGCGAAAGCGTGGCGCTTTATCTCTATATGGGCGTCGGCACGGCTGTGGTTCTCGGTGTGACCGGGTTTCTGCTCGGGCGGGGTTCACAACAGATCCTGGAGCGGGCTCATACCCTGGACCTCTTAAACCGAAGCATGGCCGACCAGAAAGAAACCTTTGAACAACGTTTTCGGGATCTGAACAAAAGTATTAAAAATTTCCATACCATCAATACCCATATCCAAAAATCGGTCAAAGTGGATGAAATTCTTCGTCTGGCGGCCGACGGTCTGCATGAAATTTTGGGTTATGACCGGGTGAACATCCTGATGGTGAATGACCAT
>JARRKW010000523.1:0-1932 GCA_037387645.1 Desulfuromonadaceae bacterium | reverse complement strand
GTCCGTTTTGCGCTTCCGGTTCCCGGGGATTGCTGCGTAATCTGCGGGTCGAGGAACTGTGGCAACAGCTGGAGCGGATCCGTTCAATGGGACTGGAACCGCAACGGTTGACCCTGTCCGGCATCGGGGAGCCCCTGCACAATTTCGATGCCGTTCGGATTTTCATCGAAGAGTGCCAGAAAACCTCGTTGCCGGTATCCCTGACCACCAGCGGCGGCCCGTTGGAGCGATTCAGGGAGGCGCTGCAATGGCCGCACAACGGACTGATGCTGTCGCTCCATGCCGGTACGCCCGAGATACATCGGCGCTTGGTTCCCCGGGCTCCCGAATTCAACAGTCTGATCGATTGTCTGCAGCGGACGTTGCCGGCCCTGTCACGGCGGCGGCGCAGAAGGCTCGGTATCAATTATCTGTTGTTGCAGGGGATCAATGAGGATCGGGCGGAATTTTTACCGCTGTTGCCGCTGTTTCGACGGTTTCCGGAATTGACGTTGCACCTGCTGGTTTGCAACCCGGTGCCGGGGGCGGATTTCTCCAGCCCGCCTGCGGCAACGATCGATGCCCTGCATGGCTGGTTGGTCGCGCAGGGCATGCATGTTCGACGTCCCAATCCCTGGCGCATCCGTCAGAGCGGAGGCTGCGGGACCCTTTTTGTCGGGAACCTCTGAGGCGCCATCATTGTTCGTTGGAATAGGCTCTTCCCTGTGCTAGAATCGGCTGCCAACAATCTTTTGAGATACAATTTCATTTGGAGGCCATTTTACAATGATTCTTTCACAAGCAACCAAGCCCGTCGGTAATTTTTCGCGGGGGTTTTTCACCCTTTTTCGTGGTGCCCGGTTTGTTCAGCAGCATCCCGGCTTACTTAAATATGTGCTGATCCCATTTTTAATCAATCTGGTGGTTTTTTCCGGATCGGTCTATTTCGGGCTCGACTTTTTCAACGCCAAAGTCATTCACCTGATTCCTCAGGGGGAGGCCTGGTACTGGGCTCTACTGTATTACTTTCTCTGGGTCCTCGCCGTACTGGTGACCGCCATCGTGGTCTTTTTTCTTTTTACCGTTATCGGCAACCTGATCGCTTCGCCCTTCAACGATCTGTTATCCGAAAAGACCGAACGGATGTTGACCGGGGTGATGCGGGAGGAACCATTCTCTTTGCGCACCTTCGGACGGGATGCCGTGCAGACCCTGATGGTGGAGTTGAAAAAACTGTCGCTTTTTGTGATCCTCATGCTCTGTCTGCTGCTGCTCAACCTGATCCCCGTTGTCGGCAGCCTCCTTTATTCGGTGTTGGCCGTCATGTTGACCCTTTTCTTTCTGGTGGTCGAATATCTCGGGTTTGTTTTTTCCCGCAAAAAGCTCGACTTCGGGGAACAGCGCCGCTATATTTTCTCCCGCAAAACCACCATGCTCGGATTCGGTGTCGGTGTCATGACATTGCTGGCCGTACCCTTTTTGCAATTCATCTGCATCCCGGTGGCGGTAATCGGCGCCACCCTGTTATGGTGTGAAGACCAGGAACAGAATCATGTTGTTCAATCCCAACCCTAACAGCGAGTCGGATTATGCGTGAAATCGCCATCGAGGCGGCGAAGCAGGGGGGGAGGGTGCTGATGAACCGGTTCGGTCGCGTGCTTTCGGTGCAACACAAGGGGCGGGTCGATCTGGTTACCGATGCCGACCTGGCTGCCGAAGAGGCGATCGTCAAAGTCATTCGTAAAACTTTCCCGCGGCACAATATTCTGGCGGAAGAAGCCGACTATCCGTCTTTTGATTCCAATTATCGTTGGATTATCGATCCGCTTGACGGAACCACCAATTACGCCCATGGTTTTCCCTGGTTTGCCGTTTCCATCGCCCTGGAAGTCGAGGGAGACATCAGTTTGGGGGTTGTTTACAATCCTTTTCATCGGGAACTGTTCGTGGCCG
>JARRKW010000522.1:1983-4132 GCA_037387645.1 Desulfuromonadaceae bacterium | reverse complement strand
CTGCTGAACGCAACGCGGCCAGAGCGGGAGTTGAGCAGTCGATCCGATGGTGTCAGGGAACAATGGGACAATGGGCTCCCCCGGCGCAGCCGGGACTGGTGATATGCAATCCTCCCTATGGGAAAAGGGTCGGGAAGGATGAGGATCTGCCTGCCCTGTATCGGACTTTTGGAACGACACTCAAAAAGGATTTCCCCGGCTGGCGGGTTGCCTTTATCTGTCCGGATGAACGTCTGGCGCGGGCGACCGGCCTGGTGTTGCGAAAGCAGGGAACTTTGCAAAATGGCGGGATTGCCGTGTCGCTATGGACGGCTGAGCTGTAGGAGTCTGCTGGACTTGTTACGAAGCGTTTGCAGAGTCGGCTGACAACCAATGGGAAAATGAAATAAATCTTGATTTCTTCTGAAAAAAAGTTTAGGGTCACAGCTTATCTTGATTTTCCGGAAGTCAAGATTCATATGGAACGGAAAGTGAGGTGATTGTTAGTGGAAATTCAGGTCATGGATAACAATGTCGAAAAGGCCATCCGTGTGCTCAAGCGTAAGCTGCAGCAAGAAGGACTTTTTCGTGAAATGAAGCAGCGGGGCAGGATCGGCCCCCCTGATGTTTTGGGGCTTTAAACTGTTGCCCGATAATTATGGTATGGACTTCAATTGGGCAAAGCAGGAAGTTCCAGGCCGGCGATCAGAGTGAGCATGCGAATGACCTGGCAGCGGTAGCCAAACTCGTTATCATACCAGACATAAAGCACGATCCGGTTGCCGTCGACGATGGTGGCCAGGGCATCGACCACCCCGGCATGGCGGGAGCCGACGAAGTCGCTGGAGACGGCCTCCGGCGAATTGGTGTAGTCCAGTTGGTTTTGCAGCGGCGAGTTGAGAGAAATGTCGCGCAGGTAGTCATTCAGCTCCTGAACCGTAGTGGCCTTCTCCAGGGTCAGGTTCAGGATGGCCAGCGATACGTTGGGGGTCGGTACCCGGATGGCGTTGCCGGTCAATTTGCCGGCCAGCTCCGGCAGTGCTTTAGCGACGGCCTTGGCGGCACCGGTTTCGGTGATGACCATGTTCAGGGGGGCGCTGCGGCCCCGACGGGACTTGTTATGGTAATTGTCGATCAGGTTCTGATCGTTGGTGTAGGAATGGCAGGTTTCCACATGGCCGTTGATTATGCCGAAGCGGTCGTTAACGGCTTTGAGGGCCGGCACAATGGCGTTGGTGGTGCAACTGGCCGCGGAGTAAATCTGTTCCGTTTCATCCAGCAGTTCGTTGTTGACGCCGAAAACAACATTGGGAATGTCCCCCTTGCCGGGCGCGGTGAGGATGACCTTGGCGATGCCCTTGGCCTGAAGGTGGCGGCCAAGCCCTTCCCGGTCCCGCCATTTGCCGGTGTTGTCGACCAGGATGGCATTGTTAATGCCGTATTGGGTGTAATCGACCGCTTCCGGGGCATCGGCGTAGATGATGCGAATCATGTTGCCGTTGGCGATAATGGCGTTTTCTTCTTCGTCCAGGCGGATGGTGCCGTGGAAGGGGCCGTGAACCGAATCCCGGCGCAGCAGGCTGGCGCGTTTATGCAGATCATCCTCGCTCCCTTTGCGGACCACGGCGGCCCGCAGGCGCAGCTTGTTGCCGCCACCGGTCTTTTCAATGAGAATGCGGGCCAGCAGGCGGCCGATACGGCCAAAACCGTAGAGGACGACATCCTGGGGTTCGCTCAGGAGAGGTTTTTTGCCGGTATTGACCGTGGCAAGTTCCTGCCGCACAAAGGCGTCCACATCCATCTGCGGGGCTTGGGCCTGGTAGCGTACCGTCAGTTTGCCGATGTCAATGCGCGCCGGTGCCAGGTCGAGTTTGGCCATGGCGTGCAATATCGGTGCGGTATCTCGCACCCAGAGTTCGTTTTCGAGAATCTGCCGGGCAAAGCGATGGACCTTGAGAATATCGATGGTGGATAGGTTGACCAGGGAACGACCGTAGACGGTGGTGACCACGCCGTGATTGCGGTAAAGTCGACCGATGGTGGGAATCATCAATTCAGCGATCTCTTCGCGGGTTTTCCAATCCTTGAAATAGGCTTCCTGTTTTTCAGTTTGCATGGCTTGACCCCTTCCGTGAAATAGGCCTGCTGCCGAATGGCTATTCGGAGGCAG
>JARRKW010000522.1:0-1932 GCA_037387645.1 Desulfuromonadaceae bacterium | reverse complement strand
CCCCGTTTTATCAAGGGATTAATCCCTGGAAGGGGAACCGCCGGCAAAATTGTATACGTTTTACAGATTTCGACTGGACTTCTCCCAAGTTAGCTGATATCAATAAAGGTGTTTTTGGTAAATTCAACCATTTCCAGTAGAGCGCAAGGAGGTCAAGAAATCATGGGCGATGTGGTGCATTACAGCGAACTCGGTCTGGTCAATACCCAGGAACTTTTCAAAAAAGCTGTCCGTGGTGGCTATGCCATCCCAGCCTACAATTTTAATAACCTTGAGCAGCTCCAGGCCATCGTGCTGGCCTGTGCCGAAACCAATTCGCCGGTGATCATCCAGGTCAGCAAGGGCGCCCGTGATTACGCCAACCAGACCATGTTGCGTTACATGGCCATGGGAGCGGTGCAGATGGCGCGGGAAATTGGTTCGAATATTCCCATCTGTCTGCACCTGGATCACGGAGACACCTTTGAAATCTGCAAATCCTGCGTTGATTCGGGATTTTCCTCGGTTATGATCGACGGTTCCCATCTGCCGTACGAAGAGAATGTGGCCCTGACCAAGCGCGTGGTCGAATATGCCCGTAAGTTTGACGTGTCCGTGGAAGGCGAACTTGGGGTTCTGGCCGGGATTGAGGATGAGGTGGAGGCCGAGCATTCGACCTATACCAAGCCAGAAGAGGTTGAAGACTTCGTGAAAAAGACCGGCGTTGACTCCTTGGCCATCTCCATCGGCACCAGCCACGGGGCCTATAAGTTTAAGCTGAAGGAAGGGGAAGAGGTGCCGCCTTTACGTTTCGATATTCTGGCGGAAGTTGAAAAGCGCATTCCCGGCTTCCCCATTGTTCTGCACGGCGCGTCCAGCGTGGTGCAGGATTATGTTACGCTGATCAACCAGTATGGCGGCAAAATGGAAGGGGCCGTCGGGGTGCCGGAAGAGCAGCTGCGGCAGGCCGCCGCCAGTGCCGTCTGCAAAATCAACATCGACTCCGATGGCCGGCTGGCGGTAACGGCTAAGATTCGCGAATACATGGCCAACAATCCGGCCGAGTTCGATCCCCGCAAATATCTGGGCGTGGCCCGCAAGGAGCTGGTGGCCCTTATCAAGCATAAGAACGTAGCTGTTCTCGGCAGCGCCGGCAAGGCCTGATTGCAATCCGATAATCGATGTCAGCTTGACAATGGCTGCCCCAGTGGGGCAGCCATTGTTGTTTGCAGGGAACGCCCAGCTGCTGATTCAGCTCTTCGTAGGATGCGGTGAGCCTGCGAACCGCATCGGTATTCTGATGCGGTGGCCGCCAATTAGATAATGCAATCGCCCGCCGGAATCGGGGCTGGGTTATGGTAATATTTATTGCCTGTGCTAGTGGCTCTATTTGGGGGGAAGTCTTATGGAGATGGAAAAATGTCTGTTGGGGCGGCAACCGATTCTGGATCGCAAGGAGCAGGTTTGCGCCTATGAGCTGTTGTTTCGTTCTTCTCATTCCCTTCATGCCAACATTTTCGATCATTCCGTGGCTTCGGCCAAGGTGATTTTGAACATGCTCTCCGGATTCGGCGTGCAGGAAATTCTCGGAGGGCTGCGCGGTTTTATCAATGTCGAGCTGGATCTGTTGATGAACGAAACCCTTGAGCTGCTGCCCAAGAATGTGATCGGACTGGAATTGCTGGAAAGCCTGGAGGTGACTCCGGCCCTGATTCAACGCTGTCATGAGCTGAAACAGGCCGGATTCGTGCTGTCGCTGGATGATCATCTGTTTGAGCCAAGTTATGAACCGCTCTACCCCCTGGTTGATATGGTCAAGGTTGACCTTTTTGTGACCCCGGTAAAGGCGCTGACCGCCAGACTGCAAAAGTTGCGCAAATACCCCCTGAAACTGTTGGCGGAAAAAATCGAAACCCACCAGGTTTTTCAGGAATGCTTCGATGCCGGTTTCGA
>JARRKW010000521.1:0-1935 GCA_037387645.1 Desulfuromonadaceae bacterium | reverse complement strand
CATCTATTCTTGCACACCAGATGCAATGTTGTCGATCCCTTGCAACCGATGCATCTAACCCCACCCGTGGAGGTCTGACATGGGAATAGACCGACTGCTGCTGACTCTTGCTCTGCGAGCGGTGCGCTACCGCCTCCTGAAGGCCTCAGGCCACCCGGGTCGCATCGAGGCGTTGAGCATGGAGGTCACCTGCCGTTGCGTAGCCCGATGCGTTATGTGCAACATCTGGCGGATGCGGCCCGCCCTGCCGGAGTTGGAGGCCGCCGACTGGATCGAACTATTAGCGGATCCGGTCCTATCTGAATTGAAAGAGCTGGACATCACCGGCGGCGAACCCTTCCTGCGGAACGATATGGCCGATCTGCTGCTGGGCATCGGCCGGCTGAAGGCCACCCACCTGAGACGTCTCTGTTCGGTGGCCATAACGACCAACGGTCTGCTGACGGAGAAGGTCCTGAAAGACGTCGGCCGGGTGATCGCTCCTCTGGAGGACGCCGGTGTGGATATGGTCTTTGCCTGTGGATGCGACGCAGTGAACGCCACCCATGACCGGATTCGCAATTTCCCGGGCGCCTGGGAGCGGCTCAGCAGCACCCTGGAAGGGCTGCTGGCCCTGCGGGACAGACACCCCAGCCTGATTCTGGGCGTCAAGACTACGGTCACCCGTTTCAACATCGACGAACTGGACGCCATTTGCCGGTATGCCGATGAGCGCGGCCTGTTCACCATTATATCTCCTTTTATCATCACGGCCAACCGCTACAACAATGTGGACCGCCAGGAGGACCTGGGCTTCACTGCCCGGGACCTGCAAAAGCTGCGGGATTTCTACCGTATGCCCCGATTCCAATGGAACTACTACCGAAATGAGCTGCTCAGCTTTCTCGATACCGGGCGCATGGCCAAGCCCTGCTCGGCGGGCTTCAACTATCTGTTCGTCCGAAGCACTGGAGAACTGTATGCCTGCCCCATTATCGACAACCTGCTGGGCAATGTAAAGGACACACCCCTTAGGGAGCTGGTACGTTCGGGGGCGGCGGCTCGTTTCCGTCATAAGATCCTCAGGTTCCCCGAATGCCGGGATTGCACCGAGCCCGGCCTGGAGCGTTATGCCCTGCCCTATGAGGGGTTTCATTACCTCAGGCAGTATTTCAAACTCGGCCGGGCGGGCTTCCAATCCCTGCATCGGCACCTGGGACTGAACAAATACGATTAGAACCCCCTGTTCCAAGGTATTATACGCTTATCTGAGCGCCGTTGTCATGGCCTTTGTCACTGAGCATTTTTGGATATTCGCTCATGTTCGGAAGAAGGGGATGGATACAATGTGATTTTATTTTTGCGCGAGCCCTAAGCGACAAGCCATCTCAAAAGACGCAGGCCAATCCGGCCTTGAAGATGACAGCGGTTTCGCGGATATCAGCGGTATAGGAATCGACCGAATCAAAACTATACCGGTATCCACTGAGACCGATCCAATAAGACAGATTTTTGATGGCCGTCATGCCGTGCCAGTCAAAACCCAATGTCATCCCCAGGGTGTCGCCTTTGATGTCTTCTTTCACATCAAATGTGTCAACAATCGGTTCAATAGCCACCCCGTTGATGGAATCATACGTTATGGAGGCTTTTTGATTGGTGCTGAATTTACTGCTCAAGAAAGCCAGAGCCACTTTGGCCGAAATCAACCCCTTCAAAAAACCGGGATGGTCGATTTGCCATCCATGCGTAACTCCGACAAAGGGCCCTTCGTATCTGAATTTTTCATGCTGTTCGCCTTCAAAGCGACCGGATGCCAGCCAGTTGTCTATATTCAGCCAACCCACCGATCCCTCGGTGGTCAAGTCAAGATCAACTGCCGCCCACTTATAGCCCGCATAGACTGAGAACCTTCTGCTCACCGCATACCCTGCTGAAATGGCCATGTCCGTCCGG
>JARRKW010000520.1:3002-3510 GCA_037387645.1 Desulfuromonadaceae bacterium | reverse complement strand
GTTTTCGATTTCTTTGATCTTTTTTAGATAACGGGCAACAATCAGGAAACGGTCGGCAATGACATCGAGGGCGTGACGCATATTGTCGGTGAGGCCGCGTTTGCCGCTTTCAAACAGAACGATGGCGGCCAGCAGTTCGTTGCCGTCGTAGATCGGCAGGGACTTGATGACTTTGCTCCGTCCTCCCAGGGGAAGGCCCCCTGTTTCATTGCTTTGATCGATCAAAACGAAACGGCAATTGAGGTGTTGGTCCGTGTCCAGATGGTTTAGGTGCAGAATTTCCTTTTGGGCGAACTCAATAAAATCTTCCGGAGCCTTTTCCTGCAATTGCAGGGTGATCAGGCATTTTTCCGCGCTTTTGCGCAACAGTAGGCCGGCGGCGCTGAAACGACAGATAATGGATAGGAAGTTGAGCAGTTCGCGGGCCAACAGGTGGGGGTCATGCGCCAGGCTGGTGAGTTTTAGTATTTCGTTGGAAATGGTTGATTCGTAGAGCAGTCGGTCGAGA
>JARRKW010000520.1:0-2912 GCA_037387645.1 Desulfuromonadaceae bacterium | reverse complement strand
GGGAGATTTTGCGGGACGCCCCGGTCAGAAATTGCCGGATGGTAGCGAGAATAGGCGACAGGTCGCCGGTTTTTTCCAGATAATAGTCAGCACCGGCCTTCTCCCCCCAAAAACGATCATGAGGTTCGCTCAAATGGCTTAACAGAATGATGGGGATGGTTTTGGTCAGGGGATCGTTTTTGAGAATGCGGCAGAGATGGTACCCGTTGAGTTCGGGCATGAGGATGTCGGAAAGAATCAGATCGGGCGGCGTGTTGTAGACCAGGGAAATGGCCTGGAGTCCGTTTTCAGCGGTTTCCACCGCATACCCGGCGGCGACCAGAAAGTCTTGCAGGACCATCAGTTGGGTAAGGCTGTCATCCACGACTAAAATGGTATAAGACGGTGACATTGCATCCTCTTCGGAAGAGCCGCTGGCGGCAGAAGGTTCGGGAGGCTGTTGCAAGAGCCTGTCCCCGGCTTTTTCCCCGGTTGAGAAAAGAGAGATTCCCCTCCATCTCACAAAACGGACCTTTTGGCAACTCAATGTTGATGGGGTCGCCTATCTACTTGGGCCCCACAGGCTGTTTTGCAACAGCCTGTGGGGGAATATTCAGGCTGGCGGTTGCAGGGGTTAGATAACTGGTAAAATGGTATTTTCCCGGTTGCACAGGTGGCAGCAAAGAAAGTCAACGCGGTGCTCATTTATTGGGCAGATATTTTTGGATTTTGCCTAAAAAATAGGCCATTTTTTCTCATGGGAAAACTGGAAACGTTGCTCAATTTTGTGTTTGTTTGAGTGTAATAAGTAATTACAATATGTTGTAAGCTTTACGCGGGTGCTTTTGATATTGGCAGAAAAATTGCTTGTTTCCCTGGACTTAAGAAAATGCCTTAGTTTTCGCCTTGCGGTCCCGGTGAAACATGCTATGCTGAACGGCATTTTATCATAAATAACTCCTGGGAGGTGTTGAAAATGAGGAAAGTCGAGGCGATCAGGGATCCAGGGTATTACGGTTAGCGAAGTAAAGGGGTTCGGCAGACAAAAAGGCCATACGGAGCTGTATCGCGGGGCGGAATACGTCGTCGATTTTATCCCTAAAATCAAGATGGAAATTATCGTTGCCGATGAATTGGCTGCCAAGGTGGTCGAGGTTATTGCCGAGGCAGCCCGTACCGGCAGGATCGGCGATGGCAAGATTTTTGTGACGACCGTGGACGAGGTCGTCCGTATCCGTACCGGAGAGCGCGGCGACGACGCTCTTTAGATTAACCCGTAGTCAGGCTAGCAGTTATAATTTTTCTCAAGGAGATGCAAAATGACAGCAAAAGAGGTGGTGATTTTCGCCAAAGAAAACAATTGCCAGATGGTTGACTATAAATTTCTCGACTTTGTCGGGATCTGGCAGCATTTCTCCACTCCCATGAGCGAGTTCGGCGAAGAGATCTTTGAAGAAGGTATCGGTTTTGACGGTTCCTCCATTCGCGGCTGGCAGCCGATCCATAACAGCGATATGCTGATTATGCCCGATTCCACTACCGCCAAGATCGATCCTTTCGTTGAAGTTCCGACCCTGAGCCTGATCTGTAACATCATCGACCCGATCACCCGCGAAGGTTACACCCGCGATCCCCGTTTCGTTGCTCAGAAGGCTGAAGCTTACCTGAAGTCCACCGGCATTGCTGACACCGCTTTCTTCGGTCCCGAGCCGGAATTTTTCGTTTTCGATGACGTTCGGTACAACTCCAGCGCTAACGAGTCCTTCTATTCGATTGATTCCGCTGAAGGTATCTGGAACACCGGTCGCGAAGAATTCCCCAACCTCGGTTACAAGCCTCGCCATAAAGAAGGTTACTTCCCCTGCGCTCCGACCGACTCCCTGATCGACCTGCGCAACGAAATGGTGCAGGTGCTGCAGAGCGTTGGTATGCGCATTGAGTGTGCTCACCACGAAGTGGCCACCGGCGGCCAGTGTGAAATCGACATGCGTTTCGATTCCCTGCTCAGCATGGGTGACACCCTGCAGTGGTTCAAGTATATCGTCAAGAACGTGGCTTTCCGCAACGGCAAAACCGCAACCTTCATGCCGAAGCCGATCTTCAACGACAACGGTTCGGGTATGCACTGCCATCAGTCCCTGTGGAAAGACGGCGTTAACCTGTTCGCCGGTGATGGTTACGGTGGGCTTTCCAAGCTGGCGATGTACTACATCGGCGGCATTATGAAGCATGCCAAGGCCCTGTGCGCCTTCACCAATCCCAGCACCATTTCCTACAAGCGTCTGGTGCCGGGTTTCGAAGCTCCGGTTAACCTGGCTTACTCCAACCGTAACCGCTCCGCTTCCCTGCGTATCCCGGTAACCAGCAACCCCAAAGCGAAGCGGGTTGAATACCGGACTCCCGATCCGTCCTGCAACGGCTACCTCGCCTTTGCCGCCATGATGATGGCCGGCCTCGACGGTATCGAGAATAAGATCGATCCGGGCGATCCCCTGGACAAAGACATCTACGGTCTGTCCCCCGAAGAGCTCAAGGACATCCCGAGTGTTGCCGGTACCCTGCAGGAGGCTCTGCAGGCCCTCCAGGAAGATCATGCCTTCCTGCTCAAGGGCGATGTTTTCACCGAAGACCTCATCGAGAAGTGGATTGAGTACAAGACCGACGCCGAAGTTAACCCGGTACGTATGGCTCCCACGCCGACTGAGTTTGCTCTGTACTTCGACTGCTAATTTTTATCAGTCACTGGATAAACTAAAAAGCCCCCGGTCTTGCCGGGGGCTTTTTTGCTTTAACTGGATCGGTGGGCAGTGAAGTGTGGACGGTGGGCGCGTTGTCTCTAGGCTATGGGTGATAAAACCGCCGGGATGCGCCCCGGCCAGGCGCCTTACTTTTTGCAAGCCGCCAAAAAGTAAGCAAAAAGCGGCTGCCACTGG
>JARRKW010000519.1:0-1938 GCA_037387645.1 Desulfuromonadaceae bacterium | reverse complement strand
TGGAGGACGGTCAGGTCACCATCAGTCGCGCCGCCAGCAGTCTGACCTACCCCGCCTCCTTCATGCTGGTGGCGGCCATGAATCCCTGTCCCTGCGGTTATCTGGGGGACATCCAGCACGACTGCAGCTGCACCCCGCCCATGATACAGCGCTACCGCACCCGCATCTCCGGCCCCCTGCTCGACCGCATCGATCTGCACGTGGAAGTGCCGCGGGTGCCGCACAAGGATCTGGCCGACCCCCTCGACGCCGAATCCTCCGCCGCCATTCGCGTCCGGGTGGAAACGGCCCGCGGACTGCAGCAGCAACGGCTGGCCGCCATCGGTCTGCACGCCAACGCCCACATGGCCGCCCGCCACATCCGCAAATTCTGCCAGGTGGACGAACCGGGGAAGAAACTGCTGGAGATGGTTACCGACAAGCTGGGGCTTTCGGCCCGCAGCTACTCCCGCATCCTCAAGGTGGCCCGCACCATCGCCGATCTGGACGATTGTGAAACCATCCGCCACGACCACCTGGCCGAAGCGGTACAGTACCGGGGACTGGATCGGAAGGTTACTTAAATTGTAACCGCGATCAAATCAATCTCAGCTGCTCCTGTTTGGAAACTGAAATATCAGAGATTGTTAGAACAAAGCCGGCGGTGACCTTTCCTATCCTGGTTCCAATCCGAGACGTACCTGACGACCAAAACTCTATCTTTCAACTGCATGCCGTAACAAGGAAGCTTTCGCCGGTCCGGCATTTGCGTTGCTCGGTGAAAAAAATGAGGCCGAAGGTCAAGCCCGCCTCCGGAGTCCACGCGCACCATGCTCCATGGTAGACTTGAAGTGGGACTAATTCATGCCGAAAGAATCAAGATGACAACGCCTAACAATCGAGAAAACTATCAGGGTTTCGAACTTGGACCGATCAGGCCGCCGAGTGAAGCCAGCAGTCTTCTGCTCCGGATTACACGTAATTGTCCGTGGAACCGGTGCACGTTCTGCGGTCTCTATAAGGGAGAGAGGTTTAGCATCCGGCAGGTCGACCATCTGCGTAGGGATATCGACCGAGTGCGCTATTTCGTCGATAAAATCCAAAATATCCTCACTGCGGCGGGAGGGGACGTCCGCGCCCTGGCATCCCTCCAGCGCGGGTTGAATCGCCCGGACCAGACGGCACTTCATGCAGCATGGACATTCATGCGGGGCGGCATGAAGTCGATCTTTCTACAAGATGCCAACAGTTTGGTGATCAAGCCGGACGATCTGGTGGAGATTCTTCAGTATGCCCGCCAGGCCTTTCCACAGGTCGAGAGGGTGACCTCCTATGCCCGCTCTCACTCGATCGCCAGGATCAGCGATGACGACCTGTCAAGATTGGCGGCGGCCGGGCTGAACCGGATTCACATCGGCATGGAATCAGCCGACGACGAGATCTTAGCGATGGTCAAGAAAGGGGTTGACAAGCAGACCCATATCCTCGCCGGACAAAAAGTCAAAAAGGCCGGGATCGAGCTTTCGGAGTATTTTATGCCGGGATTAGGCGGGGAAGCCCTCTGGCGGGAGAACGCGCTGGAGACTGCCGATGCCCTCAATCAGATCGATGCCGACTTCATACGAATCCGCACCCTGGCGATCCCCGAAACTATTGAGTTGCACAAGGATGTCCAGGCCGGAACATTCAAGCCGCTGGGAGAAAAACGGAAGGTCGAAGAACTACTTATGTTCATCGGGCATCTGCAGGGGATTAGCAGCACGGTCAAGAGCGATCATATTCTCAACCTGTTGCAGGAGGTCGAGGGACAGCTGCCGCAGGATCAGGGAAGGATGACAGCGCCGATCCGAACCTTTCTAACCATGGAGCCACAAACCCAGATGCTCTACATTGTCGGGCGGCGCACCGGAATCCTGAATTGCCTGGCCGATCTCGACGATATCGAGTTGCGGTTTCAAA
>JARRKW010000518.1:0-1947 GCA_037387645.1 Desulfuromonadaceae bacterium | reverse complement strand
GCTGGACTTGATTTTAACCACCGGGGGCACCGGGTTGACCCCGCGAGACGTGACCCCCGAGGCGACAAGGCGGGTCTTGGACTATGAAATTCCGGGCATGGCCGAGGCCATGCGCATGGCCAGCCTGAGCAAGACCCCTCATGCCATGCTGTCCAGGGCGGTTACCGGTGTCCGTGGCCGCTCGCTGATTATCAATCTGCCGGGAAGTCCCAAGGGCGCCCGGGAAAATCTCGAGGTTCTGCTGCCGGCTTTGGGTCATGCCCTGGCTAAATTGAAAGGCGATCCAGCCGACTGTGCTCGTTAGCCCATGGGGAGTCGGTTAAGGGATGGGCCTGTTAGGACGGGGTTTGCTGGGTCGAATCCGTTGATTTCGGAACGAAACGTGATGGTTGAAGCGCGGAACAAGGTGTTGTTGGCCGATGATGTGGAACTTTTCCTGGAGCTGGAAAAGTCCTTTTTTCAGCGGGAAGACGTTCAAATTCTGGTGGCCCGTAGCGGTCTGCAGGCCTATCAAACCTGTCTGTCCGAACATCCTGCCCTGGTCTTGATGGATCTCTATATGCCCGGAATGGATGGAGATGAGGCTTGTCGACTGATCAAGGGGAATGCCGAAATTGCGCATATTCCGGTGGTTATCGTTACCCAGGGCGGGCAATCTGAAGATCTGGAGCGCTGTTATGCCGCCGGCTGCGACGATGTCCTGTTAAAACCGATCAATCGTCATCTACTGGTGATGACGGCGCGGAAGTTTCTGGGATCGGCGGGCCCTGATCGTTCCCAGGCGCTGGCCAAATTGAAGATTCGTTACGGTTTGAATTCGGCGACTCTGTTGACCGATTACAGCATAAATCTTAGTGAAGGCGGGATGTTTCTTGAAATGGAGAATCCGCTGTCGGTCAATACAGCGTTGAACCTGGAACTGCTTCTGCCCAGTTTGGATGAGCCCATATGCTGTCGGGGCCGCGTCGCTTGGCGGCATTTTTCCGATCAGGATACGGAATCCCGGTTGCCCGCGGGAATGGGCGTTCAGTTTCTGGATTTACCCAATGAATACGTCTATGCGCTACGGGAATTCATCAGGCGGCGGTGTCTGCTCCCGCAATGGTGAATTCCTTTTTTGTTATGTCCTCTCCCGGCGAGAAGGGCATTAGACATCCACAACCCCATGTGGAAAGCTATGTGGAAAATTAAAAAACTCTCAACTTAAGTTGGCATTACCTTTATGGCCATTAACGATTTGCCTAAAAAAACAGCAGTGATTTTCCGGGTTGAATCCATCACAGGGGCCATGTCGGCGAAACCCCCGGGGCCGGAGTTTGACGGTATCGGTCAAGGTTGTTCAAGGGCCTTTTTCAAATTGACGGGGTCAGCTGTTCCATGTTATTCACACCCGTTTAAATATCGGAAGATGGTTGTTTTCTCAGACTGTCGCAAAATGGAATGGGCCGGAGCGGAAGCCTTTTGCCCGCTTGTCCTGATCGAATAGCAAATGGAGACAAACCATGCGTATTACTCCGGCCAGTGAGCTGCTGGCGCGTTGCGGAAAACTTCAGGAACGAATGGCGTCGGCCGGTTTCGACGCTGTGCTGATGATCCAGAATGCGGATCTGTTTTACTTTACCGGTTCCATTCAGCAGGGGGCTCTCTATGTGCCGTTGCAGGGGGAACCGATCTACATGGTGCGCAAGGATCATGGCCGTGCCCGGATGGAATGCGGCCTTAGAGAAGTGGTCCCCTTCAAGAGCCCCAAGGACATCCCGGCGCTGTTGAAAGATCAGGGCCTTCCCATGGCCAAGAGTCTTGGTATGGAGCTGGATGTGGTGCCGGTGGCTCTGTTCCAACGCTTTCATCGGGTTTTTGAAGGGGCCACGGTTGCCTATGCCACCCCGCTGATCCGTACCGTGCGGGCGGTTAAGTCCTATTATGAAATCTGTATTATGATGGATG
>JARRKW010000517.1:0-1947 GCA_037387645.1 Desulfuromonadaceae bacterium | reverse complement strand
AGCAGCAGGTGGTTCTGCCAAACCAATTCCTTGCCAGGTGGTGCCCATGGAACTTGGAACTCTAATACACACCATGTCCCTGAATATAGCCGGCCGGCCTTATGAGATCGCCATTTATTCACGCCCGGACGGTCGTTACAGTGCCCGTACCGTTTTTGCTCCCGGTGATGTCATTGTTCATGACGGTTCTTCCGTTGCCGCAGTCCTGTCCGAACATCAGCGTCTACTGCCTTTGGCGATTGATTCGCGGTTACTGCTGCGCGAGATGGGACAACATCTGTAACAGATTGTTGAAAAACAGCTCGCTGGGCTCGTGGGTGTCCTTTCAACAAAGGTTCAGTTTTTTAACCGCCTGTTGCGGGTGTGCTCATTGCGCTTGCCGGCTTCGCCATTCCGTTCCCGGCCCTTTCCTGTTTTTCCACCCCCCGTTTCCTATTGCGTTTGACCTTTTGCCATGACCTCCGTGGGATGATCCGCTTCGCTGGCTTGCTTTGTCCCTCTTTTGTGGCTTATCTGCGAATGGCCGGAGAGCCTTCTCCCTAAAGACAGCTCGCTTGGTCGCTAGGGGAAACCATCAGTTTTTTCGCCAGCCAGTTGCCGAATTCTCCTCCGGGCATCGGTTTCGCAAAGAAATAGCCCTGCATTGTGGGACAGCCCTCTTCAAGGAGAAAATCCATCTGCTGCCGGGTTTCGACGCCTTCGGCCAGGACCTCCCGGCCGAGAGAGCGTGCCATGCTGATGATGGTGCGAACCAAAACCTCCCCATCGGAGCTTCGACCGATATCGCGAATGAAGCTCTGATCGATTTTGAGTTTGCGAAAGGGCAACTGCTTCAGATAATTGAGGGAAGAATAGCCGATGCCGAAATCGTCCAGCGCTAGGGAGAGACCGAGCTGCCACAATTCGAACAGGAGGTCGAAGGCTTTTTCCGGCTCCAGGAAGAAGCTTTCGGTGATTTCAATTTCCAGGGCCTGCGGAGGGATGCCGGTTTTTTTAATAAGGTTGCAAATGTTCTGCACCAGATTGTCCTGGTGCAGCTGTTTCACGGAAAGATTGACCGCGATCTGGGGGAGGGTCAGGCCCTTTTGGGCCAATTCGGTCCAGAAGTTACAACTTTGTTCAAGCACGTAATACCCGAGGTCCTGGATTATTCCGGTTTCTTCCGCCAGGGGAATAAAGGCCGAAGGGGGAATCAGGCCTCTTTCCGGATGGTTCCAGCGAACCAGGGCTTCCGCCCCGGAAATGTGACCATTCTGGGCGTTGATCTGGGGTTGGTAGTGAATCTCCAGCTCGTTCAGTTTGACGGCCTGTCTTAATTGCTTTTCCATTTCCACCCGCTCCAAGGCATTGCGGGTGATCTCCTCGGAATAAAAATGGTAGGCGTTTCGCCCCCGGGCCTTGGCCTGGTGCATGGCCGCATCGGCATTGCGGAGCAAGGTGGACGAGTCGTGGCCATCCGCGGGATAAAGGCTGATGCCGATACTCAGGGTGATGTAGAAGGTATGCTTGCCAATATCGAACGGTACCGCCAGCTGGTGTAACAGTTTTTCGGCCAGACTGACGATGGTGATATCCTCCGTTATCTTTTCGATGAGAATAATGAATTCGTCGCCACCATGGCGGGCGAGGGTGTCCGATTCCCTTAGACTTTTCTGCAGACGTTCGGCCACGGCGCTCAACAGTCGATCTCCGGCGTAGTGCCCGAGGCTGTCGTTGATGGCCTTGAAATGATCGAGATCCAGAAACAATATGGCCAGTTTTTCCCGGTCGCGGGCGGCCCGGATAATGGCATGGCTGAGTCGGTCGTGAAACAACAGGCGATTGGGCAAATCGGTCAGTGGATCGTGGTGATCCAGGTATTCCAAGCGGTTTTGCGCCTCTTTCTGTTCGGTCAGGTCGGCAATCACCCATACGCTGCCTCCGTGGGGGTTGTTGATGTCGAGAACC
>JARRKW010000516.1:0-1975 GCA_037387645.1 Desulfuromonadaceae bacterium | reverse complement strand
GCGACTGATACTGAAGACCAGAGCGGAAACGGCTGGAGCGGAGAAGATGATGCCAAGGGCAACCAGCAGCCAGGTGATTTTGTAAGCCTGGCGGCTGTTGGCAGTCAGACGGGAGAGTTGCCGGTTGATTCCTTCATCCTGCCGGGTAAAGAGAGCGGAGACCTCTTCCTGTAACTGTTTCCGTAGCGGATCGCATTTCTGGGCACAGGCTTCGGCTTCCTGCCAGCGAGCGGCGGAAAGAAGTTGTTGACAGCGTTCCGCCTCGGTCTGGTAGGAATGAACCTGCTGCTGCAGGTTCTGATCTTCGGCCAGGTCCAGCAGCGGAACCAGCTCCAGCCATTGTTGGTCGAATTCCTGGTGCCGGCGGTTCAGTAACTCACTGAAGGTTTGGTCCTTGAGAATGACATATTGCCGGGTCAGATTCTCCTGGGCCAGCAGGGTTTGGCGCAGGGAACGCAACAGGGTGAGGGCTTTGAAATCGACGGCGACCAGCTGTTCCGACTGGGTGGTCTGACGATGCAGACTGGTCAGGGCATAGCCGATGGAGATCAGGCTGAACAGCACGATCAACAGGTAGCCGGCGATGATCTTTTTAACCAGGGTAAAGGCTGGGGCGCTGCCGGTTGGATTTCTACCCTCAGGCGAAGAGTGGGCCATGGGGGTCGTCCTTCAGCGGGCGTTGAAAATGCGCATAGGCCAACGGGGTTGCCACGCGTCCCCGCGGGGTTCGATTGAGATAGCCCTGCTGCAGCAGGAACGGTTCAATAACATCTTCAATGGTGTCCTTTTCCTCGCCGACGGCCGCCGCCAGGGTGTCCAGACCGACCGGACCACCGCTGAATTTGTCGATGATGGTCAGCAGAATCAGGCGGTCCATATAATCAAAACCTAAGCGATCCACTTCCAGCCGTTCCAATGCCTGATCGGCCAGTTCCAGGGTGATGGTGCCATTGCCCATGATTTCGGCAAAATCGCGCAGCCGGCGCAACAGACGATTGGCAATACGCGGGGTACCGCGACTGCGGCGGGCGATTTCACGGGCGCCCTCGTTGTCGGTGGGGATACCCAACAGACCGGCGCTGCGCTGGACAATGGCTGTTAATTCCTCTGCGGAATAAAACTCCAGGCGCGAAATGACGCCGAAGCGGTCGCGTAACGGGGAGGAAAGCAGCCCGGCCCGGGTGGTGGCACCCACCAGGGTAAAACGGGGCAGATCCAGTTTGATGGTGCGGGCGGAAGGCCCCTGACCGATGATGATATCGAGCTGATAATCTTCCATGGCCGGATAGAGGACTTCTTCGATCACGGCGGAGAGCCGGTGGATTTCATCAATGAAAAGGACATCCCCGGCTTCCAGATTGGTGAGGATGGCGGCCAGATCCCCCGGTTTTTCGATGACCGGGCCGGAAGTGCTTTTGATGCTCACCCCCATCTCATTGGCAATGATGTTGGCCAGGGTGGTCTTCCCCAGCCCCGGTGGACCGTAAAAGAGCACATGATCGAGGGCTTCTTCGCGATTGCGGGCGGCGTCGATGAAGACCTGGAGATTCTCTTTGGCTTTGGACTGGCCGATATATTCCTTGAGCTGACGCGGCCGCAAACCGCTTTCAAAGGTAATGTCGTCTCCGGTCAAGCCGGCGGTAATGATCCGTTCGGTCATAGGTCCTTGTCGGATGGGGTTGCCTGAAAACTATTTCATCAGGATTTTCAGCGCCTGTTTGAGGGCCTCCTGAACCGGGGTGTTGGCCGCCAGGTCCAGGGATTCCAATGCTTTTCTGGCCTGGCCTTCCTTGTAGCCGAGATTGAGCAGGGCGGACAGGCTGTCATCGATCACATTCGCCTGGCTAGCCGTGGCTCGGTGGGGCGGCGCCAGCGTTCCTTCCGGGGTCAGTTTCTTAACCTTCTCCTGTAATTCCAGAATCATACGATCGGCGGTTTTCTTGCCGATGCCCGGAATCGACGAGAGCCGTTTGCT
>JARRKW010000515.1:0-2346 GCA_037387645.1 Desulfuromonadaceae bacterium | reverse complement strand
AGCGAAAACTATTTCGCCGACTAAATCGCACAGGTCATGCTGAAGTGTATACACGGCAATATATATGCCATGTCCTTATGCTTTTGTCCCCACTCCTGACGATAAAGGGTGAAAAGTCGAACAGGGTTGCATTGGAAGCGCCAAAATCCCTTTAGCCAATACGGGTGGACGGTAGGTCCGACCGCATTCGTGCATTGTTCAAAGCTTGTGGTCATTGCTGTAACGCCGTTCTAGTTTGGCGTTGTTTTATGGGGCTTTAGCGCATCGCTGATGCAGACTGGGGTGGAGAAAGGGACCCTGGTTGGGGCGGTCGCCGCTGCATAGTTTTGCCTCATCGGGTCGGTTCGACCGAAGGTATGGACAGAGAGTTAAGAAATTTTCCTATTCGATGGGGTCCGTATTTGGGGGTGTTCCATGTCGTAACAGATCTTTTGAGGGGCAGTTCCAAAACGGAACACTCGACTGTCCTGATGGCATAAAAATGGCATATTATGGGGCTCCCGGATACCCATGAAAGCAGGAAAAGCAGATGTCGGAAGAAAAACGATCCGTTTCAGAAAAAAGGATGCTCAGTTTGGTAAGTGAGCAGCTGAACAACATCCGGAAAGCCCGTGAGGATTTCCTGGCCAAGGGGGTGGTCCCGGTCGGGCTGGTGGACGAAACCATCATGCGCTCCTGGAAACGTTCCTGGAAACGGGGCATCGGTCTGGATCCGGGAGAAACCCGCTGTATCTCCAGCCATGAACTGATGCGCCGTCAGGAGCTGAATCATACCCTGCTGCTCCGCTCACAACCCGTTATGGAAAATCTCTATCAGGAGATCCGTGGCTCCTCCAGCATGGTCCTGCTGGCGGACAGCGATGGGGTTGTGCTGCATTCCCTTGGTGACCCGGATTTTGTCAAGCAGGCCGGCCAGGTTTATCTCAAACCGGGCGGGGTCTGGTCGGAAGTTGCCTCCGGCACCAATGCCATCGGGACCGCATTGGAAGAACAGAAGCCGGTTCAGGTTCACAGCAGTGAACACTTCATTGACAAAAATCACTTTCTCAGCTGTTCCGCTGTCCCTATTTTTGATCCGCGGGGCGCTGTTTTGGGGGCCTTGAACGTTTCCGGCTTTTGTGGCTATCAGCCACGCCATACCATGGCGTTGGTACGGTTGTCGGCCCAAATTATCGAAAATCAGATGTTCGCCCAGGATTTCCCTTCCGACATCATCATCTGTTTTCATCTCAAACCCGAATTTATCGGTTCTCTTTACGAAGGTATCGCGGTTTTTTCACCACAGGGCGATTTCATTGCCGCCAATCGCCGGGCCCTGCAGCAGTTCGAGCTCGATCGTTTCAACGTGACGGAGCATTCCTTTGATTCCCTGTTTCAATTGAGTTTGCCGAAACTATTGGCGCAGAACCAGTTTCAGCAGCACCCCATTGTGAAATTGCAACTTCGCTCCGGGGTGGAAATTTATGCCCGCATCTGGCCGGGATCCTCCGTATTGCCGAGTGCGCAACCGGTTGATGCGGTTGTGGTCGGCAAAGAAAAACGGTCGCAGAAAGCGGTTCCGAACGAATTTTCCCTGCAGGGATTGGAACTGGGTGACCGCAAAATGAAGGCCCTGCTCGACAAGGCCCTCAGGGTTGTGGGCCATGACATCCCGATTATGATCGAAGGGGAATCGGGCACCGGTAAAGAATTACTGGCCCAGGCTCTGCACCAGGCGGGGCCACGGCACAACGGCCCCCTTGTGCCGGCCGTCATCTGCGCCACCAATCGGCGGATTCGCGATGAGGTGAATTCCGGGACCTTTCGAGAGGATCTGTACTATCGTCTCAACGGCCTGCTCTTGACGCTGCCCAGTTTGAAGGAGCGCGAAGATCGGATAAAGCTCGCCCACAATATGCTGGACAATCTAAAGGAGGGCTCGCGCAAGGTGACCCTCAGTCCCGAAGTTGTCAACCTGTTCGAAAACCATCCATGGCCCGGTAATCTGCGGCAGCTGCACAATGTTTTGCGAACGGCATTGGCTCTGTTGGGAGATGGTCAGGAGATCACCCTGGCGGAGCTCTCGGAAGACTTTGTGGAAGAGGCCCATAACCACGGCAAAAATGCCGGGCCGGGCATTGAATTGGAAACCGCTGACAATGGCGGCAAAAATGCGCTTCTGGCTGATGCCGAAGCCAAAATTATCACGGCCACTCTGGAACAGACGGGCGGTAATATTGCGGCCGCAGCCCGAATTATGGGGATCGGTCGCAACACCCTGTACCGGAAACTTCGCAGCCAGGGGATAAATAACAACTGATCCCGTTCGGGTAGCCAAGGGCGCATTTGCCTGAGCCGACAACCTGA
>JARRKW010000514.1:0-4375 GCA_037387645.1 Desulfuromonadaceae bacterium | reverse complement strand
CACGGGGTGCACTTTGCCGATTCGGACGCCTCCACCGTTGACGGACCCACCCAGACCCTGAGCGTCGGCGACGGCAAACTGCTCAAATACGACGGGCCGTCACGGGAGAATCCGGATCAGAGTCTCTGTCAGACCTGCCACAACTACGACCAGCACGGCGCCGATTCGGGGCTGGGCTGCATGGTCTGCCACAGCGGCCACACCTACGATGCCGGGGGCAACCCCAACTACTACCTGCTGCGCCAGCAGGTTGACTTAGCGGTGGTCCCCAAGACCGGGGCGTCCGGCACCGTGAATCTGACCTATACCAGCTATCCCGTCCCGGCCAATTTGGGGGGAATCTGCGAACAGTGCCATCTGTTGCCGGCCGGTCACGATTCCAACGACAGCTGCAAGGACTGCCACTTCCACAATGTCGGTTTTGCCCATGGCGTCGGTGCCACCGGGGATGGTTGCCTGGAGTGTCACGGCCATGATGCGGGTTATGAGTACAGTGCAGGGATCTTCAGTGTGGGAGCAGGAACCGCCCAAAGCCATTCGACCCACACGGAGACCGATGCCGACGATCTTCGGGGACCGGGCATGGGTTGCGGTGACTGCCACGACACCAGCAATTACCCCTATTTCAAATCAGGGACCGATCTCAACGGCGACGGCAAATACAATCTCACCGAGACCGATGTCTGTGACAGTTGCCACAGCGCCGGGGGAGCCTTTAACGGCGTGGAGGATGCCTCCATTGGCGCCAAGCCCAATTGGGACAGCGGTGTCTATGCCGGCACCTTGCTCCAGTCGGGCAAAGCACAGTGGTGTGTCGGTTGCCATGATGCCGGCACCTCGGTGATCGGGGGCCGGCAGGCCCCGAATGTGGCGGGGAACAATGCCAGCTACGGCTACTACCGCTCCGGCCACGGCACCTTTGCCATCGAATGTGACAGTTGTCACGGCACCGGCATGGCGCATATCGACGGCCAGAAAACCTACGTGGCCTCATCACCCCAGAACTACAAGGAAGGATACCGTCTTGCCGACGTGGATGGCGGTGATCCGCTAACGATTCCGGCCGCCGCGGATGCGTGCAACTACACTGCGGATCAATATCGACTCTGCTTCTCCTGCCATAGCGAAGAGGACCTGTTCCAGGATACGCGAAGCGCGAGTAGCGAATGTTCGACCAATCCCTATTTCAACGCCGCTGCCATAACGACCGGTTTCAGCAACCAGAATGCCGCCGGAGGGGTCACCAGAAATTTACATTGGGAGCATTTGGTTGATTACAACAATATCATCGGTGGTTCTTACTGGGATTCCGACAACAACGGTACGGATGATTCGGTAGCCGGCTGCATCACCTGTCACAACCCGCACAGCGAGGCGTGGCCGGATAATACCCCGACCCTCGCCATGACCAGGAGCGGCATGGAAATCACCACCGGTTCGGATGCCAACGGCGCTTACGGCGAAGGACCAAAGAGGTACTACCCCTGTGCCTGGTGTCATGTCGGTCCTTCTAAATATTACCGGACGCCTCCGGCAACGCCGACTTTGAATCCGCCTGCAGTGCCGAGCAACGTAACACCTTTGCCTGGGGCCACCGGACTTACCCGGCCGCAGATTCTGGTGGCATCCGCGTTTTCCGATCCGGATTCCGGCGACACGCACAAGTACAGCCAGTGGCAGATCAGCTCAGCTTCCGGAGCGGATTTCTCAGACCATTTGATATACGAAAGCGGCTTCATCACCGGGACGACCAGCCATGCGCCCCCCATCACCTGGTCTTCCGGAGCCTGCTACTATTGGAGGGGCGGCTTCATCACCGGGACGACCAGCCATGCGCCCCCCATCACCTGGTCTTCCGGAGCCAGCTACTATTGGAGGGTTCGCTATCGCGACAATCATGGTATCTGGTCGGAATATTCAACTGACACCGGTTTTACCCTCCTGACCAACGAAGTTCCGGCGCCGCCGACCAACGCAACACCTATAGCCAATGCCGTCAATGTAAGCTGTTTGCCGGTTCTGAGCGCCTCGGCCTTTGTTGATGCCGATGCCGGTGACAGCCATCAGGCCAGCCAGTGGCAGGTAAGCACCAGCTCCGGCGCTGGCTTTGAAGCCGCCATCGTTTACGACAGCGCTACGGTTGCCGGCACCACCAGTCATACGGTGGCTTCCGCCCTGGGGGCGTACCAGAATTTTTATTGGCGGGTCCGCTATCAGGACAGCAAAGGTCAATGGTCCGACTACTCGGCGGCGACGCCCTTTACAACCACGAGTCTGGTCTGCAAATTTGAGTTTGAAGAAGCAGACGGCACCGTTGCCATCGACTCGACCGGAAGCAACGACGGCACCCTTCGCAACGGCGTGGTCCGGACCACCGGTTTCTCCGGGCAGGGGAATAACTTCACCATTGAAGCCATGGTCAAGGCAACCACCAGCCATCAGATTGAGGGTGAAGGCACCGGCGGAACCGGTGGTATCAGCGGGCAGAAATATCTGTTCGGTGTAAACTTCGTCAGTGGAACCGATGCCGGGGCCGGCGTTTCCATGGGTACCAACGGCATCTCCGTGTACGAGCACAGCTCCGGCTATATGCCGGCGCTGGCGGTTTACAATCCGGCGGCCAAAGTTCCGGCGCAGCCGCAACTGGGAACGGGCTGGAACCATGTGGTGGTCACCTATACCGAAAAACGGCCGCGTATTTATCTCAATGGCCGGCTGGTCCACACCGGGCTGAAATCGTTGAAAACGAATGTGTTTGCCCCGACCCAATTGGCACAGGGCTCCTATGGCGCTTTTGCCGGAACCGTTGATGAGGTGGCGATCTATGGCAAGGCCCTGTCGGAGGCCGAGATCATGCAGCGTTGCATCGAGTTGGGCCAATGTGCTGCCGGGGATGCCGACGGCGACGGGGTCGCTGATGCGGCCGATAATTGCCCCCTCGAGTACAACCCCGATCAGACCGATTCCGATGCCGATGGTATCGGCAATGTCTGTGCTTACCGGGGATTCTGGAAGATGAACGACAACAGTGGCATGCTCACCATTGATGAAGCCGGCAGGAGTCACGGCATGATCAGCGGCGCCTTCTCCTGGGGGAGCGGGGTGGGCGGCAGCTCCGCCCTTGACTTCTACGGCTACAATAGCTCCGTCGTCGTCGATAATGTTCTGGATAATTACAACGGCGATTTCAGCATCTCGGCCTGGTACAAATTCCCGACCGGGGCCATCAACCCGAGCTGGAGCCTGGGCAAAGGCAATGCCTACCGGGGAGTGGGTATCGGTGTCGCTCACTGGGTTACGACCGATACCCCGGTGGCGCCGGGACTTTTTCTTAACGACGGCACCCCCGGCGCTTTTCTTGATCCCGAATATGAATGGCCGCACCGGATCGCCCTCTACGCCAGCAGCATTGAGCGCGGGACCTGGGGGCATGTGGTCTGGACGGTGGATCGAACCAACCAGGTGATGAAGGTCTACAAAAACGGTCAGTATGACAACCAGGTCGATATCTCCATCCTGGGGACCAACGCGGTCACCGGTGACGGCTTCCTGGATTTCGGCAGCGCCAACATCGGCAACATTTTTTACGGCTCCATGGACAATGTCGCCATCTACGATTTTGTTCTAACGCCCGGCGATGTCCAGAACCGCTGCGAAGCCGATGCCGGGGTCGGCAACTGTCCGTAGCAGGGACGGCGAAAAATCGAAATGACGAATGATCTTCGCGCGTCGAGTATCTCGGCGCGCGAAATCTTTTGGGGGCTGTAGTCGCTAGATTTAAGGCCGCCGAGCGTTGTCATCAAACAGTATTTACTTAGGTTGTCCGTTACTTGCGGTGCAAATTCTGCTGATAACGCAGCAGTTGGTGAATTTTGGCGACGCCATCAATTCTTTTCTGCCCAAAAGATAAGCAACCTCCAGATTTAACCCAATTCCGCGAATCCGGTTTGTTGAGAGGCAGCCGGTAATCTGCCCGAGTCGGTAGCGGTTGCTTGTTCGGCTGTCCTGAAGGTATAATTCCCCTGCGGCGCTTCTTCTGGTTCGAAAATCCGGGAACTTTGAAGGAGAACAGATACTTTACTCCGTTGTCGCGCATAAATAGAGACGGGTGGCTATTCGGACCGAGGACTGGCTTGGTACGCGCAGCGTTATTCGATTCCAGGGAGAAACGATTGAACGAGGACAAAGGAACATTCGGGAACAGGTTGATCAACCTGCTGGCGGTTTTGTTTTTATTGGCGTTTCTCTATGTGTTGGGTCGGTTTGTCGTTATCCCGTTGACCGGTTTTTTCTGGACGCAGACGGTGGCGGCAGCCCAATCGATATACGGCCAGTTGCAGGCAGGGGCGAACCTCTTTATGCAGGGGGACACGGC
>JARRKW010000513.1:0-2612 GCA_037387645.1 Desulfuromonadaceae bacterium | reverse complement strand
GCTGTTGCTGGCCGACGAGCCGACCGGTCAACTCGATGCCAAAACCAGTCTGGAAATTCTCGAGCTGCTGGCCGACATCCACCGGCAGGGACGCACCGTCATCCTGGTCACCCATGATCAGGCCACGGCCAGCCATGCCCAAAGAAAGATTTTCCTCGATGACGGTCGTATCCGCCACAGCTGATGCCCTGCGCCTGCTGGTTCGCATCCTAGGCATGGCGCTGCGCGCCATCCTGGCCCATCGGCTGCGCAGCAGTTTCGTTATTCTCGGCGTGGCTCTGGGTATTGCTTCTCTGACCATCATCGTGGCCGCCGTGGACGGCGCTGAACGCAAGGCCTATGAGATTCTCGATTCCTTCGGCCCCGACGCCGGCTGTATCCTCGGCGGGGACATCCGCAAACGCGCCGTCGGGCACCGCACCAACACCCTCCCCTATGCCGATGCCGAGGTCCTGCGCCGGTCCCTGCCCGGGGTCTATCTGGTGGTCCCCATGCGGGCCCAGCATAATCTGCCGGTGCGCTTCGAAAACAATAAGACGCAGGTCGACACCGTCGTTGGCGCCACTGCCGGCTATGCCGAGGTCTGGAACTGGCCGTTGACGGAAGGACGGGATTTTTCACCGGTGGGTCGCACCATCTATATCGACAAACTGCCGGTGCAGGTCATCGGCCGCCTTTCCTATCGGGGCTTTTCCGGCGGCGGGGGTTCTGTCGATGAACGCATCATTCTGCCCATCACCACCCTGACCCAGCGCTTTAACCTCAACCGGCACTATTTTCGCGCCCTGCGGGTCAAATTCAGCTCGACCGACAATATGGCCTTTCAGGTCGAAAATCTGCGGAGCCTGCTGCGCCGGCAGCACCAGCTGAGCGAGGAACAGCCGGAGGATTTCACCATCCTCACGGCTGATGAAATCCTCCGTTTTCTTTCCACCTTCAAGGGCGGACTGCTGCTGTTTCTGGGGATAACCGCCGCCGTGGCCATCCTGGTCGGCGGCTTTGTCCTGGCCAACCTGTTTTATCTGAGTGTAGACGAACGCCGGGCGGAAATCGGCCTGAAGAAGGCGCTGGGCGCCAAAAGCAGTGCCGTTCTGTTACAATTTCTAAGCGAAGCGGTCATGTTGACCCTGCTGGGCTCCCTGCTCGGCATGGCCCTCGGCATGGGACTGGCCCAATTGCTGGAACGGCTGGGGATCATGGAAATTTTCTTTTCCTGGAAGGTTTTCGCCTATGCCGTGGCAGCGGCACTCGGCATCGGCATTCTGTTCGGCCTGCGCCCGGCCCGCAAGGCGGCGGCCCTGGTTCCCATCGAAGTCCTCAAGGGATAAAATCGGTGATTAGTTATTGGTGATTGGTAAAACCTCAAACCAAACGCATTTAACCAATAACTAATCACCAATCACCAATCACTGGTCTACCATGCCACTGAGTCTGAAAATTGCCCTGTCGTCCCTGCGCGCTCACCGGTTACGCGCCATGCTGGCCATGGTCGGGGTTCTGCTCGGTGCCCTGGCCCTGACCGGGGTGCAGCACATCTCTCGCGCCATGCTGGAAAAAACCGTCATCGAAACGGCCAAACTGGGGACCAATCTCTTTATCGCCCGCACCGGCCAGGTTTCCTTCCGCCGTTCCGGCACCGCCCGGGCCCACAACGAAGCCCATACCTTTACCCTGGCCGACGCCCGGGCCCTGGTGGAGGGGATTCCGGCGGTCAAAGAGGCCGTTCCCTTTGTGGAAAGAACCCTGAAGATCCGAGCCGGCAAAACCACCATTCCCTGTCAGCTGGTCGCCACCTGGCCGGCCTATCCCCAGGTTCGCAATTTTGTCCCAGCCTACGGACGTTTCTTCACCACCGCCGAAGAAGAGGAAAGAAGCCGGGTGGTAGTGCTGGGCGCCAAAATCGCCGAACGACTCTTCCAGGGTTCGGAACGGGCTCTGGGGCAACAGGTCTTTTTCCAGCAGGCCAGCGCCCGGGTCATCGGGGTCATGGAATCCAAAGGCGCGGATATTTCCGGCACCGATCAGGACGAACAGGTCTTCACCCCCATCTCCACCTATCTGCGCCGCCTGGCCAATCAGGACTGGATTACCGGGGTCTATATGCAACTTCGCACCCAGGAAGCCAGCGACTCGGCGAAAGCGGCCGCCACAACCATTCTGCGGCAGCGGCATCAGATCGCATCGGCGGAAGGGGAAGATTTTTCCGTGCTCACCGCCAGCGATAAAATGCAGGTGCAGCAGCAGGCTCTGGACCTGGTCCAGACCCTCGGCCTGATCAGTTCCTCCATTTCCTTCGCCGTCGGCGGTCTGGGCATTCTTTCCATCATGATTCTGCTGGTCCGTATGCGCCGGCTCGAGATCGGCGTGCGCCGGGCAGTGGGCGCCCGCCGCCGCGACATCATCCGCCAGTTCATGTTCGAGGCCGCCCTGATGGCGGGCACCGGCGGCACCCTCGGCGTCATCCTGGCCCTGGGACTGCTGCTGATCATCTGCCGCATCGGCGACCTGCCCCTGGTTCTCGACCCCCTGCTGCTGCTCGGTTCCCTGGGCGGATCGGTTTTGCTGGGCCTGGCCGCCGGCGCCTACCCCGCCTGGCAGGCGGCCCATATCGA
>JARRKW010000512.1:0-1998 GCA_037387645.1 Desulfuromonadaceae bacterium | reverse complement strand
GTCGCTGCGCGTCGAGAAGGTCGTCCTGCCGGTGCGCGCCGCCTTCACGAACCCCGTCCAGCGGACCGAGAAGTTCGTCGCGTCCGCGCCCAGCCTTTCCCACGGCTCTTCTTCCGGGGCGGGTGGGATTATACCTACACTAACGGAAGATCGGATTTCATTAAGGCAGACAGTAAAGAAAAACGAAAGGAGACAAATCATGCCAAGAGGAGATGGTTCGGGACCGATGGGAATGGGTTCAATGACGGGACGGGGCGCCGGCTACTGCGCAGGAAACACGGCGCCGGGTTTTGCCAGTGCCGGTTACGGCTTCGGTCGGGGAGGCCGTTGTCGCGGCTTCGCCGGAGGCGGCTACGGTCGACGAAATATGTTCTACGCCACGGGGCAGCCTGGTTGGGCACGTTTCGGTGGCATGAATGCACCTATCTCCGATCCAGACCAGGAAGCGAATAATCTCAAGAAACAAGCAGAGTGGCTCGGAGAGGAACTGGCGCGAATCAACTCTCGGTTGGAAACCCTGGAAGGGAAAACGACGCGGGAGTGAAAAGCTGAATGTCCCTATCTGGGAAAAACATGGTCGGGTCGCCCATGGGTGCAAAGCGACCATAATCAGGAAAGACCACCATTATGAAAATTGTTTTGACCACTTCAGGCGAGGATCTCAGCGCGCCCCTTGATTCCCGTTTCGGCCGGGCGGCCGGGTATCTTCTTTACGATCTGGAAACGTCCACCTACACTCGGCTGGACAATCAGCCTTCCCGGGAAGCGTCGCACGGAGCGGGGATTCTCGCGGCCGAGATGGTCGCCCGCAGCGGCGCCAAGGCGCTTATCACCGGGCACTGCGGCCCGAAGGCATTTCGCGTTCTTCACTCGGCGGGGATCAAAGTTTACAACTGCGACGCCCCGACGGTGGCCGAAGCGCTGGAAGAATACTGCGCGGGAAAACTGATCGAAGCTGAAGGTGCCAATGTTTCTGGGCATTGGGCATAAATCCGCCAATCATTTCCTATCGGCCGATCGGCGTAATTCACAGCGAACACCTCCTGCCCGAGCATGCCGGGGCCGGGCGGAGGTGTCATCGGAATTCTCCGAGGGACTGAGCGATCTGGACGGCACCCCCCTTCTTGGCATCAAACCCTACACGGAAAAATTCGATGGTATTGCCGTGAAACAGAGCGGCTACCAGGATGAAGTGAATGAAGTCGAGGCGCGGCAACGCGGTTACGGAAAGGACAAAACGGCATGAAACTGGCGGTAGCTTCCGGTAAGGGGGGAACGGGCAAGACCACGGTCGCGGTGAATTTGGCACGCACCCTTGAGGGTGTTGTGCATCTGCTCGATTGCGATGTCGAGGAACCCAACGCCCATCTCTTTCTTCAGGGACGCTTAAAAAAGGAGCGAACCGTCACCATCGCCATCCCTCAAGTGGATGAATCGCGCTGTGACGGCTGTGGCGAATGCGGCAGATTCTGCCAGTTTCACGCCATCGTCAGTTTCGGCACGACGCCACTCGTTTTTCCAGAGCTCTGCCACGGCTGCGGTGGTTGTGTCAAGATCTGCCCGACAAAAGCCATCAGCGAGATCGACAGACGTATTGGCGTGGTGGAAACCCTGGAGGCGGGGGAGATCACTCTGACTTTGGGCCGCCTCGACGTGGGGGTGGCCATGGCGCCACCACTGATTCGCGCGGTCAAAGATTCCTTGCGTGCTGATGAGATCGCCATTCTCGACGCACCACCAGGCACTTCCTGCCCTGTGATCGCCACCCTGCGCGAGGTCGATTACGTGCTGCTGGTCACCGAGCCAACACCCTTCGGCCTGCACGATCTCAAACTCGCCGTAGCCATGGTGCGGGAGCTTGAACTACCCTTTGGGGTGGTAGTCAACCGCATGGGCAGTGGCGATAACCGCACCCACGATTTCTGCCGCAAGGAAGAAATTCCCATTCTTCTCGAAATCCCCGACGACCGACGTATCGCCGAAGCCTATTCCCGGGGG
>JARRKW010000511.1:0-1998 GCA_037387645.1 Desulfuromonadaceae bacterium | reverse complement strand
CCTTTTGCCCTTTATGAAGATCGAAATCAACGACCGCCCGACAGAAATCCCCAGCGCCACGACCCTGAAAGAACTGCGCCGTCAGATCAAGCCCGATGCGGACCTGATGATCCTCAACGGCTTTCCCCGACAGGAGGATGTTCCCCTGAACGCAGGCGACCGGGTGGTGTTCATCCGCCGCGGCGAACAACCCGACGCCGGTGAACTGGAGGCCCTGCTGGCCGCCCGCCATCCCCCGGGGGTGCACGCCCGCCTCAAACCGGCCGTGGTCGGCGTCGCCGGTTGCGGCGGTCTCGGTTCGGCGGTCGCTGTGGCTTTGGCCCGCATCGGGGTGGGGCACCTGATTCTCGCCGATTTCGACCTGGTGGAACCGTCCAATCTCAACCGCCAGCAATTTTTCGTCGACCAGATCGGACTGCCCAAAGTCGAGGCCCTGCATGCCAATCTGTCCCGGGTCAATCCCTACGTGCAGATCACCCGGCACTGTGAACGGCTGACGCCGAAAAACATACCGGTTCATTTTGGCGCCGTCGATGTTCTGGTCGAGGCCTTCGACGACCCGGCGCAGAAGGCCATGCTGGCCGCGACCTTCCTGCGCGAGGTTCCGGGCAAACCGCTGGTCATGGCCTCGGGCATGGCCGGTTTCGGGCCGGCCAACCAGATCGTCACCCGGCAAGCCGCCGACAATCTCTATCTGATCGGCGATGGCGAAACCGCCGCCCGCCCGGGCGAGGGGCTGATGGCTCCCCGGGTCGGTATCGCGGCCCATCATCAGGCCAACGCCGTACTGCGCCTGCTGTTGGGGGAATCCCCGGTTTAACCTAAGGAAGCCCATGCAACTGATCATCAACGGACAACCAAAACAATTTGCCGAGCCCCTCAACGTCAGTGCCCTGCTACAGCTTCTGCGACTCGACAGTGCGCATGTCGCCGTCGAACTCAACCGCCAGGTTCTGCTCCAGGAACAGTTCGACAGCATGGAACTGAACCATGGCGATCGGCTGGAGCTGATTCAGTTTGTCGGCGGCGGCTGAATCGCCATTACGACCCCTGGACTCAAACCAGCGACACAAAGAACCGCGCCTTTACAAGGATACCCCAATGGATGAACTGATTATCGCCGGACGCTCGTTTCGCTCCCGTTTGCTGGTCGGCACCGGCAAATTCGCCTCCAATGCCCTGATGGTCCAGGCCATGGAACAGTCCGGCTGCGAAATCGTCACCGTGGCGCTGCGCCGGGTCGACATCGACAATCCGGGCGACAACATGCTCAAGCACATCGATCCTGAGAGATACCTGTTGCTGCCCAACACCAGCGGCGCCCGGGACGCGGAGGAAGCGGTACGGCTGGCACGGCTGGCGCGGGCCGCCGGCTGCCAGCCCTGGGTCAAGCTGGAAGTGACGCCGGACCCCTATTACCTGCTCCCCGACCCCATCGAAACCCTGAAGGCGGCGGAGATTCTGGTCAAGGACGGCTTTACCGTGCTGCCCTACATCAACGCCGATCCGGTCCTGGCCAAACGCCTGCAGGAGATCGGCACCGCCACGGTCATGCCCCTGGGCGCGCCCATCGGCACCAACAAGGGGGTCCGTACCGCCGACAGCATCGCCATCATCATTGAGCAGGCCACGGTCCCGGTGGTGGTGGACGCCGGCCTGGGCGCGCCGTCCCACGCGGCCCTGGCCATGGAAATGGGGGCCGATGCGGTCCTGGTCAACACCGCCCTGGCGGTTACCCCCAACCCGGGAGCCATGGCGGCGGCCTTCAAGAAAGGAGTCGAAGCGGGACGGGAGGCGTTTCTGGCCGGACTTGGTGACCAACGCCAGCGGGCCGAGGCCTCCAGCCCCCTGACCGGCTTTCTGCGGGATTGACCACAGGGCATGTCACCGACCTGCCCCTACGAAATCAGAACAGATGACAAACCCATGACCTTTCTCGACATCTTTAAAAACTACCATCCGCAACAGGTACGGGAATCCATTGCCGGCAAGACCGCC